>NZ_JACJPW010000002.1 GCF_014696265.1 Aerosakkonema funiforme FACHB-1375
AATTTATTCTCCCACTCCCCCACTCCCCCACTCCCCCACTCCCCCACTCCCCCACTCGCCCGCTCGCCCGCTCGCCCACTCCCCCGTTCTCCCTCTCAACATGGACATGACGCCAAATTCTTCTTTTCTAGAACAGTTGCGCTCGTCTTCTGAGCGATTGATGGATTTATTGGATTGTTTCGATCGCTCGCGGGTGCTGGTGGTGGGAGACTTGACTCTCGACGAGTTTCTCACCGGTCAGGTGGAGCGAATTTCTCGCGAAGCGCCTGTGTTGATTATTCGTCACGAAAATACTCAACAAGTGCCTGGGGGTGGAGCTAATGCAGTCTATAATCTGGCCAAACTGGGCGCTCAGGTGAAGGTTGCCGGACTGGTAGGTAAGGATGACCAGGGACAAGCGCTGCGACGCATCTTTGAGACTGCTGGGATAGATACGGCGGGAATTGCGATCGATCCGGTGCGCCCAACGGTGACTAAAACTCGCATTTCCGCACACGCTCGCCAGTCGGTAACGCAGCAAATTGTGCGGGTCGATCGCAAATCTGACGATCTGCCGGATGTCGATTTGCAACTGCAACTGACCGATTATATCCGCTCTGTGTTGGATACGGTGGATGCAGTGGTTTGTTCGGATTACGGGGATGGGGTTTTTACTGAGCCTGTGATTGAAGCGGCCCTCTCTCACTCGCGGACGATCGTCGATGCACAAATAAGTTTAAAAAGATACCAATATGCAACCGTATTTACACCTAATTTACCGGAGGCGGAACAGGCGGTAGGGTATGCGATCGCTTCTCCCTACACCTTGTCTCAAGCTGGACGCGATCTCCTCGATATGACAGGCGCAAAGCTAATTTTGATTACTCGTGGCGAACAGGGAATGAGCTTGTTCGATCGCTCTGGCAACGAGCAACACATTCCTGCATTCAATCGCACGGATGTGTTTGATGTTACAGGTGCTGGCGATACGGTAGTGGCAGCCCTAACTTTAGCTTTGAATGCGGGCGCTTCGTTTTGGGAAGCAGCAGTTTTAGGCAATTTGGCGGCTAGCATTGTAGTGCGCCAATTCGGTACGGCGACAACGACGCCGGATGAGATGAAAGGTGCTTTGCAAGCGCTACTGGATGAATCTGCTAAGTGAGTGGGGGAGTGGGGGAGTGGGGGAGTGGGGGAGTGGGGGAATACATCTTTTCCCTCTTCCCTGTTCCCTCTTCCCTGTTCCCTCTCCCCTCTTCCCTAACCCCGACGCCCTAGCCCCTAGTCCCTAGCCCCTAATCCCTAACCCCTAGCTTAGAAATTTTGCCGTTGCTATCGATTTTAAGGGGTGTGTTGGGAAAATCTATCTTGGTGAGATTGCGGATTAAGTGTACGCTGCGAAACTGTTTATCGGGGTAGGGAATGCCTCTGCGATCGAGCTGCACTGGAATAATTCTGCCAGAAACAAAATCACCTTCCGGGTTGACTTGTACTTCTAAAATTAGAGATTGTCCTAACGCTCCCCAGGTGGATAAGGATTTGTATCCGACAAAATTACCGAGAGAATAGGCAATCAATTTTCCTTTATATAATTCCATCGCTCTAGCTACGTGGGGGCCATGTCCTAGCACCAAATCTGCGCCATTATCGATCATCGTGCGAGAAAAGAGAAGCACATTACCTCGATTCTCCCCGTAGAAGTTTTCCTGACGGTTTTTGACGTGCATAGCGCCCGTACCTTCCGCGCCAGCATGAAATGATATCACTACAACATCGGCATTTTTCTTTGCTTCTAGTACCAGTGCTTTTGCTGAGGCAATATCGTTGACAGAGTTATGCAGAGGCAAGTGACTGAAAGCGATAAAACCAATGCGAATGTTTTTCACATTCATATAAGCAATTTGATTTTTCTTGCCTACAGGTGTCATGCCTGCATTTTGGATATTTTTCATCGTGTCGGCAAAACCAACGGTCGAGAAATCGAAAGAATGATTGTTGGCGACACTTAAAACATCAAAACCAGTTTCTTTCAAAAGATTGGCATAGGTTGGTGGGTTGCGAAAGGCATGAACCATTGCACGGCTGGTATCTTTGCTGGTTCTAGGATAGTTAGTCAGTGTACTTTCAAAATTGCCAAATAAAATATCGGCTCCTTGCAGGTATGGTTTGACATTTTGAAATAGCTGTTTGACATTACTGGGCAACCGATTGTTGGGAAAGTTGCTTCCAGGAACAATATCCCCAACAGCTTTAATAGTGATAGTTGTGGCGGCATTTATGGAGGGAGGCTCTGTAGTTGGAATAGCCGGTAAATTCTGAATGGGGGCGGCAACAGAATTAGGTTGGACAGAAGGTTGTGGCTGGGTTTTTATGGGAAGCGATGGAAGTTTTGGAGATGTGTTGGCAGCTGGTTTGTTTGCTGCTGGTGAGGAAAGTGGAGATTTTATCGGCGGCGGCGGAACTGTACCTATTTTCTGGTTGGTTTTGGGAAGGGGTTGAAGTTTTGCAGAAGTTTCAAGTGCTTGTTCCTGTGCAGGCGTGGCTGGCTGGGGGGTGGTAGGAGCTTGGGAGTCCATTTTGGCTCTGACGACAAAACCCACTGCTGCAACTAGAACCCAACAAATACTACCCAACAAAAGCAAAGGAATCTTTTTTCTATATTTTGTTTTTATCTTGACCGGTTTATGCTTTGGGTGCGGGTCGGCGGTGGGGGATAGAGGTACAGTGGGAGAGGTAGTTGAGGTGGAATCTGGTTGCTGTAACTCAAGCAACTCTGTCCAAGTAGGCCATTTTTGGTCGGTGCGTCGCCCATAGATCCGCACAGAATCAATATACTTGGGGTTGAGGCGGGCGATGCCATCGTATACGAAACGGACGCAGGAGGCTTGATTGGGTACTCGATCGGCTACCAACACGATATGCAGGCAATTTCCTTTGGTTTTTGCGATCGCTGTTAAGCCTTTTTTGGATACAACTTGGTTGATTAAGGTGGCGATCGCATCGGGGTCGCCCTGTTTCGCTAAGGATAAAACGCTTTGTTGAGTCACCTGAGTCACCTGTTTCACCTGAGTCACCATAAGTCTCCTCACACCAACTGATAGACTTCCTTATAATACGGCTGACAAAAGTTTAAACCGGAGCAGGTAAAAATTTCAGAAAATGACAAACTCTAGGAAAGAAAATAACGATCGAGTACCCCGACGATTGCTGGTAACGGGTGGTGCTGGGTTTATCGGCTCGAATTTCGTGCATTACTGGTGCGAAAATTATCCCGACGATCGGGTGGTAGTTCTCGACGCGCTTACTTATGCAGGAAATCGTCGCACTTTGGCAGCTTTGGAGGAACGACCAAATTTCCGGTTTGTGGAGGGGAATATATGCGATCGCGCCCTCGCCGATCGATTATTACAAGCAGAAAAGATCGATACTGTTGCCCATTTTGCCGCTGAATCTCATGTCGATCGATCTATTTTAGGCCCTGGTGCGTTTGTCCAAACCAATGTAGTCGGTACTTTCACCCTGCTGGAAGCTTTTCGACAACACTGGAATATTACCGCTAACTCCGCCGTCAACGAGGGGGAACAACAATACCGCTTTCTCCACGTTTCCACAGATGAAGTTTACGGTAGCCTTGGCCCTAACGATCCGGCCTTTACAGAAACGACACCTTATGCTCCCAACAGTCCTTATTCGGCGTCCAAAGCCGGTAGCGACCATTTAGTTCGCGCCTATCACCACACCTACGGTTTGCCGACAATTATCACTAATTGTTCTAACAATTACGGCCCCTATCAGTTTCCCGAAAAGCTGATTCCGCTGATGTGTATTAATGCTTTAATCGGCAAAAATCTGCCGGTTTATGGAGATGGTCAAAATGTGCGCGATTGGCTTTTTGTGATAGACCATTGTCGTGCTTTGGATGTTGTTATTCATCGCGGCAAACCGGGTGAAACTTACAATGTTGGGGGAAATAACGAAGTTAAAAATATCGATTTAGTGAAAACTTTGTGTCAGTTAATGGATGAATTATCTCCCGATTTGCCTGTGCGTCCTTGCAGTAATTTGATTACCTTTGTGAAGGATAGACCGGGACACGATCGCAGATATGCGATTAATTCTACTAAGCTGAAAACTCAGTTGGGTTGGACTCCTTCTGTCACGGTTGAAGAGGGTTTACGAAAAACGGTTGCATGGTATTTAACTCATCGCGATTGGTGGGAACCATTGCTGTCAGAAGAATATCAGGCTTATTATCGGCAGGTTTATGTTTCTTAGCAGAATATCCTCAGTTACAATTAGGGGAAATCTAGATCCAGATCTGGCGCTTTGGTCGATCGCATCCTATACTCATATAGATTGGTGAGTAATTTGCTAGATACAAAAGCACGAAGCAATTATTTGTTTGTTTTTGTTTGCGATTGAACTTAACAGTGTGAGGAGTATGAACGCAGAAGTCACGGTGAAGAGAGAAACTTATGCAGGGTTATTTGCGATCGCACTCGCAACTTTGATGTTTGAAATCCTGCTCACGCGCATTTTCAGCGTGACGATGTGGTATCATTTTGCTTTTATGGCTACATCGGTAGCGATGTTCGGGATGACATTAGGCGCAGTTTTGGTATATTTGTTGCCCAACTATTTTACTAAAGAACGAGCAAAGTTTCATTTAGCTAGTACTTCTTTACTGTTTGCTATCTCGATTGTTATTAGCTTTTTAGCACATATAAATATTCCGTTCGTTCCCAGCTTGTCGATCGAAGGAATAGCTTCACTAACTTTAACATATATAGTAATATCAATACCATTTTTATTCAGTGGAATTTGTATATGTTTGGCTTTGACAAAATTTCCTCACCAAGTTAGCAAACTTTATGCTTACGACCTTGCTGGTGCATCGCTTGGCTGCATCCTCCTCGTATACATTATCGGCATCACCGATGGGCCAACAGCAGTAATTATAGTTGCTTTTCTTGCTAGTATCGGTGCTATTTTATTTGCATCTGATGCGGCATCAAAAAAACTCATACAAATTGCTTTAATATCTACAATTTTACTCGGTTCCTTTGCTGTAATTAACACAATTTTGGTAAATCAGCAATCTCCTTTACTGCGGTTAATGTGGGTGAAAGGAAAGTTTGAATCAGCACCAATCTACGAAAAGTGGAATTCTTTTTCTAGAATTACTGTCAGCGAAGATAGAGACCCGGAACATCCCTTTGGTTGGGGGTTTAGTGCAGTTGTTCCTTTTAAGGATAAAATCGAAGAGCGAGTATTAAAAATAGATGCTAGCGCTGCTACGGTTATCACCAAGTTTGATGGGGATTTCAGTAAATTGGAATATCTAAAATACGATATCACCAATTTAGCTCATTATCTTCGTAAAAATGCCAAAGTTTTGGCGATCGGCAGTGGCGGCGGTAGGGATATACTTTCGGCTTTATTGTTTGGACAAAAGTCGGTTTTGGGAGTTGAAATTAATCACGATATCATCAACGCCATAACTAAAAAGTTTGGTGATTTTACCGGACATTTAGATAAAAATCCTAAAGTTACTTTTGTAGCTGATGAAGCACGTAGCTACATTGCTCGATCGCAAGATAAATTCGATCTAATTCAGGTTTCCTTAATTGACACTTGGGCTGCAACTGCATCGGGTGCATTTGTACTATCAGAAAATTCACTTTACACCATTGAAGGTTGGAAAGTTTTCCTAGAACATCTCACCGATAAGGGTATTTTAACTCTATCCCGTTGGTATGTGGGAAATAATCCGGGTGAGATGTATAGGTTGACTGCTTTGGCGACTGCTTCCCTGAAAAAATTGGGAATTGAAAATACACGCGATCGCATCATCATTGTCAGGCGAATGTTTGGCGGAAACGAAAATGAGGCGACTGGTGTGGGCACAATGCTGGTAAGCAAACAACCATTTTCCAAACAAGATTTGGATACCCTGCAAAAAGTTGCTAAGCAAATGCAATTTGAAATCGCACTCAGTCCGCAATTTGCTATAGATAATAACTTTAAAACAATTGCCGATGACAAAAAACTCGATGAATTTGTAGCTAAATTTCCTCTCAATATTGCGCCACCCACTGATGACAGTCCCTTTTTCTTTAATATGCTGCGCCTGCGAGATGCCTTCAATCCAAAACTCTGGTATCAGGAAGCTTGGAGTTCTAACCTGAAAGCAGTTGTAATTTTGGGCGCTTTACTCATAATTGTGGTAGTGCTGACATTTCTCTGCATTATTGTGCCGCTGCTTCTTACCACAAAAAAGGCGATTTTAAAAGATGCTTTGCCACTTTCCCTATTTTTCGCTGGCATAGGTTTGGGCTTTATGTTGGTAGAAATTTCCCAAATGCAGCGATTGATTGTCTTTTTGGGACATCCGACTTACGGACTATCTGTGGTGCTGTTTTCCTTATTGCTTTCCAGCGGTTTGGGAAGTTATTCCACCCAAAAAGTCAGCACTCAAGGTATGGTAAGTGCAGCAACTTTACGGCTGTTTTTGCTGTTATTTATTCTATACGTATTTGGCAGATTTACTCCTCATGCGATCGCCCTATTTGAGAATGCCACAACAACCGTTCGCATTCTGGTAGCAACAGGCATCCTTTTACCCTTGGGTTTCTTTATGGGAATGGCATTTCCCCTGGGAATGCAGATAGCATCTAAAAAGTCTACCGAATTAACGCCTTGGTTGTGGGGAATTAACGGGGCAACTTCAGTTTGCGCCTCTGTATTGGCAGTGGCGATCGCCATTAATTCGAGCATATCGGCATCGTTTTGGACTGGTTTTACTTGTTATGTAGTTGCTGTTATTGCCTTTGTTTGGGCAAGTCGAGATAAGGGTGTAATTGGAAAAATTTGATTCCGGTTTTTTTACCGATACTCTTGACAAATGTCAAAATATTTGGTCATATCTAGTTGAGATATTTATATCGTGTCCGGTTGCATCGGTAGTGTAAAACTGATACGAAGGATTATTTGTGGGAGTCGGCGGTTAAATTTTTACCGCAGATGTAGGCAGATAAACGCAGATGAACGCAGATAAGAAGTCAGATAAGAACGTATTTTTTTATGCAAACGATGCAACTGGATATGATATTAATCAATACCATAAAAACTGGAACTTATAATTAGCGATGAAAAACTGGAAATGTTGGTTAAAACTTCAAACGATCGGCAGTGTCGCACTCTTGAATGTTTTGCCGTCACTGTCTCCAGTAAATGCTTTTAATGCTTCGCAGGTCAAACAACTGCTGCAAACAAAAGAATGTTCGAGATGTGACCTTAGTGGGGCTAACCTGAGCGGTGCTGACTTGAGTTTTGCCATTCTTACGGATGCTAATTTAACTGAAGCTAATCTGCAAAATGCGAATCTCAGTCAAGCGGATCTCAGTCGCGCTAATTTAAGTAAAGCTAATTTGAGTCGGTCGAATTTGAATCGCGCTTATTTAATGAATGCGAATTTAGATGACACTAATTTGTCAGGTGCTTCTGTGCAGGGAACAAGAGGTTTGCCAATATTTCCCATCGCCAACATTCCCACTCTCAACTTACCACCTCTCAGGTTATCGCAGAGACGATCACCACCTCTCCCATCTTTAAGATTACGTCCTATACCACCTCCACCACCTCCCCCATCTTTAAGATTACCTCCCATACCACCTGCACCAGTTCTCCCACCTCCTCTGCGGCTTCCTACCGCAACACCCGTTCGCATAGCGCCATCTCCTGTATCGCGACAAGCGACAAGCGCTCAAATATCGCCAAATTGGCGGCTCCCAGAACGGGATGTTTCGGCATTACCGTCACACGTAGCGGAAGTTAATAGATACTTCGTCAACCGTTGGAAATCACCTGCTAATTTGACGACTAGCTTGGTGTACACTTTGGTATTGAATAACGATGGATCTATAAGGCAGATTATTCCGCACGGAAAAGTAGACGAAACTTATTTAGACAGAACGGAAATGCCACTTCTAGGAGAACGATTTGTGTCGCCTTTTCCGTCAGGGGAAACTAATAAAATTCGACTCATTTTGATGCCAGGAGGTAGAGTATTTACGTTCCCGGAGCCTTAAACGATCGGTGAGTAGTTTTTCGCGATCGCTTCCGTTAGTATCCTGCGATCAGCTGAGGTAAAGTTTGCCACAGAAAGACGATGACAGCTGCGATCGCTAATATTCCCTGAATCAAACGCCCCACGACCGAACCCACCACAATTCCAATTCCGGCTCGAAATGCTTGTTTGAGTCTCAGACTTGTCTCCAATTCGCGCTGATAGAGAAACTCGCCAATTATCGCTCCCAGTAGGGGCCCAAACAAGATACCTATAATTGGCCCCCCAAATGGCAGCGCTGGTAAAAGACCTAAAGTGGCTAATATTAAGCCGACGATCGCACCAATCTGCGCCCAATTGCTCGCGCCTGCGCGTTTGGCTCCCAAGTAGGCGGCTAAATAATCAATGCCGATGCTGAGGAGGAAAACTACGAGGGAAACTCCCAACGCCCAGTAGACTCCGGTCGTAAAGCCGTTCACAAGTCCCCAAATTACAACGCCAATTACAATCAAACTGGAACCTGGAATACCGGGAACTATAGCGCCGATGACGCCAACAACCATCACAAGAACGAGCAGCCAGTACAGAATTTGCATAGTCTTTTAAATCTCAGCTGGTGTGACATCATTACTTAAATTAGAGCTGAGGCTTACTTCTAGTTTGTCAGCAATTCCAGCAATCCAGGTTTCATCTTGTTTGGTATAACTACGGGGCGCATTAGCTCCCAAAATTAAAGCACCCTGTTTACCTATTGGTTGGCAGATGACACCTTGAGTATTTTCTGGTAAGTAATCAAACTCTATTCTGCCTGGATAAAGCTTCAGTTCCACCAAATAAATCGGCTTTTGCTTTGACAGCACGCGCTGTAAAATATCTCCCGGCTTTACTTCTGAGTTTGGGCCTAAAATTCCCCGCCGCAGCAGCACTTTACCTGCATACCAAACGACAAGCGATCGCGTCGCGGTATTGGTAAGTAACAAATGTGACGCCCACGCCAACTCGGTTTTCACCGTTTCTGGCAAAGAAGGTGCCAGTTCCAAACCCTCTTCGCCAATTAGTCGGACAGCATCGGGCGATCGCGGTTGTACTTGTTGCCATAGTAACCCTGTCAGGATCAGCAGGGCGCACAAAATTACGCCCAGTACATCCGAACGAGCTTGAGAAGCCGTCAATTCTGGCGTCATCAAGCGGTTCAATACCAGCAAAGCGCTTGCCAACACACCCACAACGATCGGCAACCGCCGCAATACCTGATTATTGTCCTTTGTCATGTGTCAGTTGTCAGTTGTTAGCTGTCAGTTGTCAGTTGTCAGTTGTCAGTTGTCATAAATACTTCCCTAATGACAAATGACAAATGACCGAGAACTACTTGCCATCCTCACCGGGCTCAATTATCCGCTGAAACAGATAACCTGTACCCCGCGCCGTCAAAATCAGCTCTGGATTGCTGGGGTCATCTTCCAACTTCGCCCGCAGTCGCGAAATATGAACGTCAACGACTCGCGTATCTACATGGCGTTCTGGAGTATAACCCCATACTTCTTGCAAAATTTCCGATCGCGAAAACGCTTCTCCAGAACGGCTGACTAACAGTTCCAGCAAGCTGAATTCCATACCGGTGAGGCGAATGCGCTCATCGCCTTTGTAGACTTGTCGCTTGTTGGTATCAATTTTGATATTCGCCACATGGATAACACCAGAGCTGGGAATCCCTGAGCCTCCGGTTTTGTCCACCCGCCGCAGCACGGAACGGATGCGAGCTTCCAACTCCTTGGGAGAAAAGGGTTTGACAACGTAATCATCGGCTCCCAGCTCCAGACCGGTGATGCGATCGGCCACATCTCCCAAAGCTGTTAGCATTATGATTGGCACGTCGGATTCTTTTCGCAACTCTTGACAAACGCCATAGCCATCTAGCTTAGGCATCATCACATCCAGAACTACCAAGTCGGGAACAGCGTTACGAAATGTTTCTAAGGCTTCTTCGCCGTCGGCAGCTGTAACGACATCGTAGCCAATCATTGACAGACGAGTTTCCAAAATTCTGCGAATGCTGGCTTCATCGTCCACCACCAGAATTTTTTCTTTATGGCTTTCCAAGTTTCTCAATGCTCCTTAATTTGTAGCGTTTCCGAACATTAATTTTTAGTACCATTACATTAAAATATTACCCCATCTCAGTCGGTTATTTAAGCCCGAAGCTCTCACCGCGATTGGATTTCAAGCTTTTTTAAGATTTACGAGCCTTGTTTTAGATTCTTTAACAAAATATACAATGGCAAAATCACGAACTCTATACATTTGCAATCAATGTGGGGCAGAGACTTCCCAATGGTTCGGTAAGTGTCCGGAATGTGGCACTTACAACTGTCTGGAAGAGCAATTTACGTCGTCTGCACCAGCAGCAGGCCCGGTAAGGGTAAATTGGCAAGGTGTTGGCCGATCGAATCCCAAATCCGCTCCAAAACCCGCCAAACCACGAGCTTCTCTCACTTTTCCGGAAATTGTTGACGGACAGGAGGAGCGCTGGTTCTCCGGTTATGAAGAACTCGATCGCGTGCTGGGTGGCGGTATTGTCCCAGGTTCTTTAGTACTGATTGGCGGCGATCCGGGAATTGGCAAGTCCACGCTGCTGCTTCAGGTGGCCAATCGCCTGTCTTGCCAGTATCGCATTCTCTATGTCTGCGGCGAAGAGTCGGGCCGACAGGTGAAATTGCGGGCTTCTCGGTTGGGGGTTAGCGTGAGCGATGAGGAAAATGAGGGAGCGGGAGCGGGGGAGAGCGGGGGAGAGGGGGAGAATGTTGCTTCGGAAAATATCCAGGAAAAAGTTGATGGTGCTAATTTATACGTATTAGCGGAAACGGATCTGGAAGAAATTCTCAAGGAGTTGGAATCGCTCAAGCCTCATGTGGCGGTGATTGACAGCGTTCAGACTATCTATTTACCGAATTTGACTTCCGCAGCAGGCTCGGTAACCCAGGTGCGGGAATGTACTTCGGCGCTGATGCAATTGGCGAAGCGGGAGGATATTACGCTGTTGATTGTGGGTCACGTTACGAAGGAAGGCGCGATCGCAGGACCGAAAGTTTTGGAACATTTAGTAGATACGGTACTGTATTTTGAGGGCGATCGCTTTGCCTCTCACCGCTTGCTTCGTTCTGTGAAAAACCG
This sequence comes from Aerosakkonema funiforme FACHB-1375, assembly GCF_014696265.1. Classification (GTDB taxonomy): domain Bacteria; phylum Cyanobacteriota; class Cyanobacteriia; order Cyanobacteriales; family Aerosakkonemataceae; genus Aerosakkonema; species Aerosakkonema funiforme_A. The sequence continues at coordinate 11,216 of NZ_JACJPW010000002.1, forward strand.
CTTTGGCGCTACGCACGAAATTGGCGTGTTTGAAATGGTAGACCGAGGACTGCGAGAAGTTTCTAACCCTTCGGAATTATTTTTGGGGAATCGCGATGAAGTGGTTCCCGGAACTTCTCTTGTGGTTGCTTGTGAAGGAACGCGCCCGATTGTGGTAGAATTACAAGCTTTGGTAAGTCCTACCAGTTACGCTTCTCCCCGTCGATCGACTACTGGTGTTGACTATAACCGACTGCTGCAAATTCTGGCGGTATTGGAAAAACGGGTGGGAATTCCTCTATCTAAATTAGATGCTTATGTTGCTTCTGCTGGTGGTTTGAATGTGGGAGAACCGGCGGTAGATTTGGGGATGGCGATCGCAATTGTCGCATCTTTCCGCGATCGCATTGTCGATCCGAGTACTGTTTTAATTGGGGAAGTGGGGTTGGGCGGACAAGTTCGCGCCGTTTCCCAGATGGAATTGCGCTTGAAAGAAGCGGCAAAACTGGGTTTTAAGCGTGCGATCGTTCCTAAAGGCCAAAAGTTTGGCGAATTGGGGTTAGAAATTATACCCGTGGGAAAAGTGATCGATGCGATCGTCGCTGCTATGCCGCCTCAAAGTGGTGGGGATGGTGATTATGACGATGAGGATGAGGATAACAATGAAGATGAAGATACGGAGGAGTAATTTTTAACCGCAGATGCACGCAGATAAACGCAGATAAGAGTTCATCTGCGTTTATTTTTTTGCAATCGCACTTGCAATTTTTATTTTTTGGTAGTATTATGTATTTGTGGGAAAATGTGCGCTCATATAAACCCCTTCTCAGAATATGTAGATATTGAGGACATCCGAGTGCTAAAGCTGATGGGGATGTCCCTTAAATGAACTCAAGCTGACTGTAAAACAGCTTGGTAAGCATAACCTATTGCAGATTAAACAGATTTTTCAGACGTTTCCGCATCCAATCAATCGGATTTTTATCATCTTCCTCCTCATTTACCAATCCCATTTCCCGCAGCTGCTTTTGTCGCTGCGCCAACTCTTCTTTATGTTTGCCTAACTCTTGCACAATCACATCGTACAATTCCGGCTGAGACTGCAATGTTTTTTCAAAACCCTTCTTAGTAATTGCAAACAAAATAGTATCTTCAACACCCCGAACTGTAGCCGTGCGGGGAATCCCCAACATGAGGGCAAGTTCTCCCAAAAATTGTCCTGTAGTAAGCGTAGTAAGATGTTTGTTAATCTTGGCAACAAAAACTTCTACGGAACCGGAAAGTACAATATAAAACGCATCACCCGGATCGCCTTCTCGAAACAAAATTTCCGAGGCTGCCAATCGTTTTCTATAGCCGACCTCAATCAATTGACGCAATTCTAAATCTGTAAAATTTTGGAAGTAAGTTACTTGGCGCAGCAAATCTTTAATCGCTAATGGCCTAGCAATTTGGGTAGCTAATTGTGGCTTAACAAATTGAGGAACATCTCCGCCATCTTCTTGTTTTTCTGTATCTCTTACTGCTAACGATCCCATCCCATTTAATACTTCGGGATTGCGGAGCCACAAATCCCTCTGAGGGAAGGGAATATGGATTCCTTGCTGGCGGAAATTATAATCGATGATGAAATTTAAAGAACTTTTAATCGTAATTCTGTCATCAATTCTATTTACCCATACCCACAGGAGAAAATTTAAACTATTATCGCCAAATCCCAGAAACAAAACTCTGGGAGGCGGTTCCCGTAAGACTGCCGGTTCCATATAGGCAGACTTTAACAGCGTTTCTGTAACTAACACCGGGTCGCTTTCATAGGCTACCCCAATCGGGATATCAATACGACCCATAAAGTTTTCATAACTCCAGTTGAGAATCCGGTTATTAACCAGTTCGCTGTTAGGAACTACCACATCTCCACCAGGAAATGTCCGGATAATCGTAGAGCGAATCGAAATCTCTTTGATATATCCCGACATTCCATCAAATTCAATAAAATCTCCCAGCTTTAGTTTGCGTTCTACCAGTAAAGTTAGACCCGACACAAAGTTTTTCGTAATATCCTGCAAACCGAAGCCAATACCAACGCCCAAACCGCCGGCGATGACCGCCAAAGAAGCAATATTAAAACCACTGGTTTGCAGTACAACTACAAAGCCTAACGTTGCCATACCATAGCTGATAATTGTGGAGATTGCCTCTCGATTTCCCTCATCAATCCCCATTCTGGTCAGCACATATTTCTTGAGGAAATTCTTGAGAGCCCGAGTCAGGAAAATGACCGCCAGTATGCAAAGTATTAGTTTAACGATCGAACTGAGCGATACAGAAGTTCCGCCGATTTCTATGGGCGCTGTAACTATGTTATATGTGTAGCTAAATAATTGCTTTAAGAATGTATCCATGATATCGCTCTCTCTATAGGAAGTTATCTACAGGTTAGCCAAGATAAAGCCGTTCGCTAATGTAAGCATTAATTGTGAGCGAGCGATCGGCAGCAAACAAGCCATTGACAAAATTCAGTTTTTTTGTATTGATTAATAACCGATTGCATCAGTGTAGCTTTATTAATTGCCATATAGCCGATCGCATTCACTTTTCAATCAGCGCTCAAAAATTCCAGACACCCGTTACTTAAATCTTTTACCGCCAAATCATAAAACTGCTTCCCATGTTCGGGAGTTGCCAAAGCAGGATTAGAACCCATGCGTCCGTCTGGGTAGTGGCGACGAAAGTCAGCCGCACCGTAAATTGGGTAACCGCGTCCCACTTCCGGTGACAGAGGCACTTGTTTAATAGCTTCCGGATAAACATACTGAGTCAAAGCCACCTCGCTGGGAGTCGCGTGAGTGCCTTCCTCGTTACCGTATAACTCCTTTGCCAACTTGTAAACGCTGGCACACATATACCAATTGGCCACCTGACACCGTACCTGGTGGGCATTAGGAAAATTTAAATCTGCCAAATAAGCGTAAGTCTCGGAAAAAGCCGCCTTCAGAGTAGCAACATTTCCTCCGTGACCGTTGATAAAGAAAAATTTAGTAAACCCAGCCTTAGCCAAACTGCTGATGTAGTCGCGAATCACCAGAATCATCGTACTGGGTCGCAGAGAAATCGTACCGGGAAAAGAAGTGTGGTGCAGTGCCATCCCCACATTAATTGTAGGGCCGACCATAACGTCGATCGCATTCCCCACCCCACGGGCAACAGCTTCCGCACAAATCGCATCCGTGCCGATCGACCCAGTTGGGCCGTGTTGTTCCGTCGAACCAATCGGAAGAATAATACCCTGCGATCGCTCCAGATAAGCTTCCACTTCAGGCCAAGTACATAAATGCAGCAGCATTGCCCGGTCAAACTAAAGTATAGACTTCATACTAACGGGGTTAGCCAGTCAGACGCCAGTCTGCAATTGGCATCTCGATCGTATTGGAATTTGCCTTTTTCTTTACCATAATTTCGCATCGTTTAATTTTTATGCGATTTCGCCATATAATCCTCAACAACAGGGCCGTATCGCGTTATCTTTTTGGTGGACTTAGACACATACAAAGTTCCTAAATCATGTTTTCGCTTGAGTTAACTCAGACTCCTTCTAGGGCAGAAATCGGGCAAAAAAGCCGCGTTCTCGTGGTTGAGGACGAGGATCTGATCCGAGAAATGATCGTAATGGCCCTGGAAGAGCAAGATTACGAAGTTATAACCGCTACAGATGGACAAAAGGCGATCGCCTTGTTGCAGACTATCTACACCGAACCGGCAGAATCCCCCATAGATCTAGTCGTCCTGGATTTAATGCTGCCCCAAGTCAACGGTTTGGATATCTGTCGCTTGCTGCGGCGACAAGGCAACCCAGTACCGATTTTGATTCTTTCCGCCAAAGGAAGCGAAACAGACCGCGTGTTGGGTTTAGAAGTGGGAGCGGATGACTATCTCACCAAACCCTTCAGTATGCGGGAATTTGTCGCTCGCTGTCGAGCATTGCTGCGCCGTCAGCGCTTGAGCGGTTTAACTCAACCACCAGTCTTGCAGTTTAAGGAAATTCTCCTTTATCCCCAAGAGTGTCGCGTCATGCTGCGAGGTGAGGAAGTCAGCCTTGCCCCTAAAGAATTTCGCCTCTTAGAATTATTTATGAGTTACCCCCGGCGCGTATGGTCGCGGGAGCATTTGCTCGACCACGTTTGGGGGCCGGATTTTGTCGGGGACAGCAAAACGGTAGACGTTCACATTCGGTGGCTGCGAGAAAAATTGGAAAAAGACCCCAGCCATCCAGACTATATTGTGACAATTCGCGGTTTTGGTTATCGGTTTGGCTAATGGCAACATTGACACTCTCCCGTCAGAGCGTCAGCTTGACGGGAGATTCTTAAGAGATTTTCACCCTTAAAGGCTGTGCCAAACAACCTCTAGACAGTCCGAAATTACTTTCATTCTGCTTACTTAAATGCTTTCTCAATATGTTAGCTGCCCCGTTAATATCAGCGTTGACCAACCAACAAAGCTTAGTGCGGTACAAACCTCTTCTTACTCGCTTACCAGAAAATTTATATTCGGTTGGGTTGTCAGCGTTGTAAATCGGGATGCTGTCATTATCGAGAAAACTTGCCTTGCTGGTGTAGCTTTCTTCTTGCTCAACAAATTCAATACCATAACGACTACAGAGGCTTTGCAGCTTGAGTCTAAGTACGGCTATAGGAACTTGAACAAAGTTTTGATTGTTGCGGTGTCCGAGATTAATTTCTTGTTTAATCCCCAGATTGTAACCCACAACAACTTTGTTAATTCCTTGCTCAATACAGTGAGCGATCAGTATCCTTGCAGTTTTGTTGAGGTAATCTCTAACTTTCTGGTTGCGTCTATCAGTCAATCTAGCTTGTTGATACGTAATCCCTTTAATACCTTGCAAGTCTTTCATAGATTGTAATTGGGAATTACGTTTGTTATACCACTGATTGAGAGATTTCAATCTTTGACCATCAATGATGAAAGATTGACTTTTTGTGGTGACACAACTAGCCAAGTTACTCAGTCCCAAATCGACAGCCAATATTTGATTAGACTGTTGTTTATTAACAACCTCCTCTGGTTGCTCGTAAATGTAAGCAACATCAAAAAATCTAGCTTTGAATTTGGGCAAAATGCGAATTTCTTTAATTCGCTTATCTCTCAATCTTTCCGGTATTTCAACGTAGACCGACCCGTAAGTGCGCTTAAATTCCCTAGAAGTCGGAATCATAAATCGACCGTCTGGGAATTTTTGTCTGATACGAATCGGAATAATAAGAGCGAAATATCCTTCTTTATCCAAGTAGCGAGGGAGGCTGATTTTTGCATCAAACCTACCTTGTTGCTTGGCTTGAATGAGTCCGTAAAAAGATTGAAAAGCTCGGTCTACTACTTTAAGTGTTTGTTGTCCGACATCTGTTGCCAACAATTTATAGTTTTCGTTGCTTTTACAGATGTGATAAGCTCCCTCATAACGCAAGTGCTTACGCTCAGTAAAGAAGTATTGCCGCACTGTATAAAGCCCGACATTGTAAAGGTTTTTAGACAGCCGACACAACTGTTTCAAAACGTTTTGCTCGCTTCTATTCAGTTTAAGTCTGTTGGTTTGAGTCAACAACATAAACATATTCCGCTATATACTTGTAACTATAGCGGAAGTGATATTAGTTGGCAACAAGTAGGGCATCTAACCCTACTTGTTGCCCCAAATTCTTCTCCTGTTAAGCTATTGCTGTAACGGGAGTCCCCTTTGGAGGTTTAGATGGTTAATGGGTAATAGATAACCGGTAGTGGCAAAAAAACCAATTACCAATTAGCGATTACCTTTTTACCAATCACCTTTTAACCGATTAGCATGAGCGTAGTTGCTTTTTTTCTCGGTCTAGCGATAGGGCTTGGGTTTTGGCTCTGTTGGCAGGCTTGGCTTTACAAACAGCTGGGGCAATTGTTGCGATCGCTCCCCGCAGATACAAAGTTTAGTCCTCTGACATCCTCCCGCAACGGGGCAGAGATAGGTCGCAATTTGAGAGCGCAGGTCGATGGGGGGGGTATGGCACAACCTGCCTTACCCCTGATTTCCCGCCTGCGACGAGGAATTTTGTTAGCCGATCGATATCGACAAAACCTGGAAATCGAGCTAGAAACTTGGCAGGAATTTCTTCAAGTCGCACCCTGCGGTTTCTTGATCGTGGATGAAGAAAACCAACTACTTTGGTGCAACGAACAAGCGCGGCAGCTTTTAAACTTAGACCGATGGGAACCCGGACAAATTCGCTTGCTGCTAGAGTTAGTGCGCTCTTACGAACTCGACCAGTTAATCGAACAAACTCGTCAAAGGCAACAACCCTGTCAGCAAGAATGGGTTTTTCATCCAACTTACCCAAACGCACAGGCTGTCGGTGGAGCTAGATCCTTCACCCTACGGGCGTCTAGTTGGCCTTTACCAGAGGGAGAAGTAGCCGTTTTTCTGGAAAACCGACAAGCTTTGGTCGAACTTTCGCAAGCGCAAGATCGGTGGGTTTCCGATTTGGCCCACGAACTGAGAACCCCCCTAACTTCGATCCGTTTAGTGGCGGAAGCTTTGCAAGACCGTTTGCAACCGCCTATGAGTCGCTGGGTTGAGCGTCTGCTCCCAGAAGTTAACAGACTCATCGATCTGGTACAAGACTGGTTAGAACTCAGCCAGCTGGAAGTTGACTCCAGCAACAAACTGCGTCGCAAACCTCTGGAGTTGCGCTCTCTGATCGTTTCCGTGTGGCATAGCTTGGAACCGCTCGTCGTGCCAAAACAACTCGAACTGAGTTATTCTGGCCCAGATTCTTTGTGGCTAGAAGCCGATGAGTCTAGACTGCACCGAGTTTTTTTGAACTTACTTGACAACAGTATTAAATACAGTCCGCCTTTAGGTGAAATTCGAGTCGAAGTTAATTTACTTCCAAAGAATGATGTCGCCAAGCTTGTTGAAATAAATATCATCGATTCAGGTGTTGGATTTCCTGAGTCAGACTTACCTCATGTTTTTGAGAGATTGTATCGCGGCGATGCTTCTCGAACGCGACAAACGGCTTCTCCCCTTCCCGAAGACGAAATGCCACGTTCGTCGTCCCAAGCTTCCGGAATACTCAGCACAACTGGTAGCGGCTTAGGTTTGGCAATTGTCCGACAAATTGTTCTCGCTCATGGTGGTTCGGTACAAGCTAAAAATCACCCTCAAACCGGTGGCGCTTGGCTGAAAATTGAATTACCTTATGAACAGGCGATCGCTCCTCAAGTTAGTGCTGAGGGCTGAATGAGTCGGTCTGGCTGAGTAGCCGAAATTTTTTGTAAATTAAAATACTTTTTTTAATCAGCACGAAGTATAAAAACGAGGAATTCAGCACTTGGAAATTAAATTCGGAGCTAGCTAGTACCGCAATCATATGGTTTTTCCACAAGTTAGGGTGAATACTTCTCGTTTCAACCCGCATCCAGAACGACACCACTTCGAGCGCAGCCTCAAGCGCTTGGAAGGTGATGTTTTGCGGATGGGAGCCTTGGTAGAACAATCGTTTCGCCTGTCCCATCAATCCTTGTTCGATCGCAATCTAGCAGCCGCAGAGGAAATTCCCGCACTCGATAAACAAATCGATCAGTTTTATCGCAAAATCGAGTTGGATAGCGCTACTTTGATGACCCTGCAAGCTCCAGTTGCTAGAGATATGCGTATCCTGAGTGCTTATATGCAATTGGTGCGAGATTTAGAGCGTATTGGGGATTACGCCAAAGACTTAGCAGAAATTGCGATTAAATTGTTTCCTTATCCCCCTCATGCTTGTTTGCCAGAAATAGCGGCTATGTCCCATCAAGCGCAGGCTATGCTGGCAATGAGTTTGGTCGCTTTGGCAGATTTGGATGCAGAAGGTGGACGACAGGTTAAGCAGCAGGATGACGTTGTGGACACTGCTTACGAAACTCTTTACCAGCGCTTAGCTAGCGCACGGGATGTCAAAGGAGTTGTCGAACCAATTCTTTTGCTGGCTCTGGTGATTCGTCATCTGGAACGGATGGCCGATCATGCCACCAATATAGGTCAACGAGTAGCTTATATTGTCACGGGACATCGGTAGTTAAAGTCAAAAGTCAAAAGTCAAAAAAATAATAGTGTTGAGGCACAATGACGACTGACTGCTGACGACTGACAACTGGCTACTAACGACTGGCGAATCACTATAATCGAAAATTTATTTAACCTCAAGATTACCTGAATCTTACCAGTTCCTAAACTTAGAATAGTAAAGTTGGGTACAAAGCTGTAGCTTTTTCCCAGCCTGTTCGTTGCTTATCTTCCAAAAATAAAGCTTTTATGAAGCTCAAAAGACGGGAACTCTTGTTATTGTTAGGAGCGAGTGCAGGTGCGATCGCAGCGGCTACGCTCTTACCAAACAGGAAAAAATTCGCTGGGAATAACCTCATCTTCCAGCCAGTCAAAGGCCCAATGCCTCTGGAAATCGATGAAATTTCATCTGCCGAACAAGTGCCGAATTATAGCACTTACGAAGTAGTGGATGACCTCTTACTACCAGAAAATTTCACCTATGACATTATTGGTGCTTGGGGAGATCGAATAGGGAAATCTCGTTTTGGCTATAATAATGACTATTTGTCTTTTATAGAAACTGGAAAAGATGAAGGTTATCTGAGTATCAATTTTGAGTACATCAGCCCTATACCTTGGATTCAAAATTATCAGCAGGTAATCCAGAAGAATTTGCCGTTTGCGGAGGTAAAAGCTGCTGTAAAAGCTGCTGGTAAAAATGGAATTAATGCGTTTGGTTTACCTCCGGAAGATAACGATCTGAAAGCCAAAATCAAGGCAATTTGTCAAGAAGCTTTGATCGATCAGGGAATCGGCGTCATCTCAATTCGCAAAAATCCAGATGGCAAATGGGTGCGAACAAATTCTCAAGTCGATCGCCGCATCAGCGGTATATCCGGTTTAGAAGACGATCGCTATTTAAAGATTAGCGGGCCGGCGGCATTTGTGTTTCGCAAAACCGAAGGCGAAGGGTATATCGATAAATTGGGCGATCGCATTATCGGCACATTTGGCAACTGCGCTGGCGGGACAACACCTTGGGGAACCGTCCTCAGCGGCGAAGAAAACTTCCAAATTCAAGTACCGGAACCAGTATACGCCGATGGTACTTCTTTCGACCCCAGCCAGCTACCTTTCACGATCGGCGAAGCAGAATTGTTCGGCCAAGGTAACGTACTGGGATTAGCAGGTAACAAATATGGCTGGATTGTGGAAGTAGACCCAGCGAACCCAAACGACTACGGCACCAAACATAGCTGGTTGGGACGCTACAGGCACGAAGCTGTAGGCATTCGCGTTGTATCTGGCAAACCGCTGGCATTTTATTCGGGGTGCGATCGGCGTGGCGGACACTTGTATAAATTTGTCAGCAAGGGCATCGTCAGCAATCCGCAAGACAAAGCCAATTCCCGTTTACTCGCGGATGGAATGCTCTATGCCGCCGTTTTTAACCCAGATGGCACCGGACGCTGGATTGCACTTCAACCCAGCACCCCAGTCAATCCCGTCCCACCCGGCAACCTGGAGGGAAAATCTCTCCCCCTCCCCAAACGTCCGGAAGGAGGTATTTTTAATACCAAAACAGACGCAGAAGTCAACAGTTTTAAACAAAAGTTTAAGACTCTGGGCGACCTCTACACAGGTAACGCCCAAGAAAAACAAGGTGCCATTCTCATCGATGCACACTTTGCTGCCAATGCAGCTGGCGCAACTTCCACGGCGCGTCCCGAAGACACAGAAATAGCAGGCGATGGCTCACTTTATATCACCTTCACTTCCGGTTCGCCAGGGGGCGAAGGTGGCCCAGACAAGCGCATTTTCAAGGGGCCGAAAGGAGAAAGCCCTTGGGAATTCGGCTGGATTATGCGTCTGACGGAAGATAACAACGACCCAGCGGCGATGACCTTTCGCTGGCAGATGTTAGCGATGGGTGGCGAACCCGCCGAGGGTGGGGCTGGCTTTTCCAATCCCGACAACCTGCTGATCGATCGCGATAACAACGTCTGGATGGTTACCGATATCTCCTCAGCAGCACTTAACGATGCGGGCGACCCTTTCAGAAGAGGTTGCTTTGGCAACAACTCGATTTGGTATATTCCTACTTCTGGGCCAAACGCAGGTAACGCCTACCTGTTCGGTATGGGCCCGATGGATTGCGAAACCACAGGGCCCTTCTTTACTCAAGACCGACAAACTTTATTTTTATCGGTGCAGCATCCTGGAGAAATTAAAGGAATTCGCCAAAATGCAGCTAGCGAAACTCGCGAGTTTGAAATGAGAACAGCTGACGGTCATAAGTTCAAGCAAACTCGCACTGTTCCGATTGGCTCCAACTGGCCTGGAAAAGGTAAAAATGACCCACCAAAATCAGCCGTTGTAGCGATTCGACGCCTTGACGGCAAACCAATTACTTAGTAGCGAATGGCTGATGGTAATCAGGATCGCCAATTAGCCGCTACCCACTAAACCACTACCAATACCCCAAAACTTTATGGCGCTCTCTGTTCCCGCTCCTCTAAACCTTAACAATCTCAAGCAGGTAACCTTCAGTTGTAGCGATTTACTCCCGCTACACTCCGACAATTTATGGAAAATAGAGCGCGGAATTGTCCGCACTTTGACTTGGAGCGAAGATGGAAGACCGATAACTCTGGGATTCTGGGGGGCGGGGGATGTGGTTGGCAAACCTTTGTCTGGGCTAGAGCCATATCAGATCGAATGTTTAACAAGCGTGGAAGTCTGTTTGGTACCATCTCATCTTTGGTATCAAATTATGGACGCTTGCATATTGCATATTCAACAGAACGAAGAAATTCTTTGTATCATCCACAACAGACCAATTCAGGTACGCTTGCTACAATTACTAAACTGGTTAGCTTGTAAGTTCGGTCGCGAAGTAGAGGCAGGAAAATTAATCGAACTGCCCTTAACCCATCAAGCGCTCTCGGAAGTCATCTGTACAACGCGAGTAACTGTAACTCGGTTACTCAACCAATTTGAACAAGAAGGTATTCTTAGCCGACGGGGGCGCTTTTTGATTCTTGGCAAACAAAAACAGATTGTTTGACCTCAAAAGTAAAGTGGGAGATCGCCTTTTCATCCCAGCTTTCTTGAGTATATGCCAGTAAGTTTACTTACACATATCTTGTTCAGTGGAGATGCAAGTGAAGATAAAATAACCTGAGAAGGTATATGGAATACTCTGCGACTTGTTTGAGTCGATTTTGAGGCTTGACAGTACAATTTTGTTCAAATTTGGTGTGAGGCAACAAAGATGTCAAAAACGCTTTGGAACGCGCTAAGACTCAGCCCCGTTCTTTTGGGTGTAACAATTCTGGTAGCTAACGGTACTCTGGCAGCAGAGGAATCTTCGACGACAATCGCTAACCAACCCTCTAGCAATGCCCAGCAAGAAGCTGGCACTATGCTAGACCAAATCGATCGCTACAATCAGCCCCCGGCTATTGTCGAGCCAAGCTCTAACGGAACTTCTAACGCAACTATAGACCAAATCAATCAGTACACCGAGCAAACCAACGGTCTGGAGCAAGTTACTTCCGTGTCCCAATTGCGGGACGTCCAACCGACAGACTGGGCATTCCAAGCTCTGCAATCTCTGGTAGAGCGCTACGGCTGTATTGAAGGATATCCCGATCGCACTTATCGCGGCAACCGCGCTTTGACTCGCTACGAATTTGCCGCCGGTTTAAATTCTTGCTTGAATCGCATTCAAGAACTGATCGGCACTATACGTCCGGATGTCAGTGCAGAAGACTTGGAGCGGATTAGGCGTTTGCAAGAGGAATTTAGAGCCGAACTGACAACCCTACGGGGTCGCGTAGACGCACTGGAAGCACGCACGGCGAAATTGGAAGCGCAGCAGTTCTCTACCACCACCAAACTGAGGGGAGAAGCTATTTTCGCTCTATCTAGTGTGTTTGGCGATGAAGCAGCCGATCGGGATGATGATGAAAATAATAATCCTGACTTGCAGGATAATGCCATCTTCGCTGACCGGGTACGTCTGAATTTCGATACCAGCTTTACCGGCAAAGATCGTTTGAGAACTCGTTTGCAAGCCCGAAATATCACTCCCTTTAGTGGCAGTGTCACGGGTACGAACATGACCCGTTTGGGGGTTGACGGCAACGATGACAACAACAATGTCACCCTATCCCAGTTAATTTATCGTTTCCCCTTGGGCTCTCGGACAACAGTCCATTTGATCGCTAACGGGGGTGAGTACAACGACTTTTTCTATAACTTCAACCCACTGTTTGAATCTTCTGGGACTGGTTCTATTTCTCGATTTGGACGCTTTAACCCGATTTATCGACAAGCGGAAGGTGGTGCGGGGGCAGCAATCGAACATAAATTCAGCAAAGCTTTCAGCCTGGGATTGGGCTATATGGCGGGTGCCGGCATCGCGAATAATCCCACCGATAGCTTTGGGCTTTTCGACGGTAATTATGCTGCAATGGCTCAGTTATCTTTCCGGCCAAGCAACACTTTTGGTTTGGGTCTGACTTACGTCCGCTCTTTCAATAACCACCCAGGTAATGTTAACCTGTCCGGAAGCACTGGTAGCTCTATAGCTGCCCAGCCGTTTGGTCGCGTTGCTACTTCAGCAGACCATTTCGGGCTAGAAGCAACCTTGCGATTGAGCCCCAAATTTGTTCTTTCTGCTTGGGGAGGCTATACAGACGCTCACCGGGAAGATGGAGTTGCCGATCAGGATGCCACCATCATCAACTATGCCGTAACTCTCGGTTTACCTGACTTTGGTAGAAAGGGTAACCTGTTGGGTTTTGTAGCGGGTCAGCCACCCAGAGTTACCGATAGCGATGCTGCTGAAGATCCCGATACTTCCTATCATCTGGAGGCTTTCTACCGTATCCGCGTCAACGACAACATCTCAATTACCCCAGGTGCGTTTGTGATTCTTAATCCAGAACATAACGACAACAACGACACCATCTACGTGGGTACAGTGCGGACGACATTTACGTTCTAAGCACTGCAAGGGAATTGGCGATATCGGAGCGAACGACAATACCTGCACGAGCGGGGTGGGCAATGCCCACCCTACTTGCTTTTCTGGTATACTCTGGACTTTTCTACTTATATAGATGTATGATAAAAAATTGTGAGTTTTTTAGAAATATTGTCAACGACCCCGGTTATAATCGGGGACTTCCAGCCGGAAACCCTAGTTGACTAGAGACACGGTTTACACACTCGCGGAGATTTTTATGAATGCACAAGAAATAATTCGATCGATAGAAGGGGAACAGCTAAAAAAAGATTTACCCGAAATCCATATAGGCGATACTGTTAAGGTTGGGGTCGTAATTCAAGAAGGCGGTAAAGAGCGGGTACAACCTTATGAAGGTGTTGTGATTGCCAAGCGCAATACGGGTATTAACCAAACAATCACCGTGCGCCGTATCTTTCAAGGCGTTGGCGTGGAACGGGTGTTTTTAGTTCACTCTCCCAGAATATCTAACATCAAGGTGCTGCGTAGAAGCCAAGTTCGCCGTGCTAAATTGTACTACTTGCGCGATCGCGTCGGTAAGGCCACTCGTCTGAAGCAACGCTTTGACCGTCCCATGTCCTAGTTTTGGTAAAAATATGGGAGTCTCTTGCACAGACTCTCATAATGTTGTTATAATCAAATTCGGCACATAAATCAGCGAGCGCTCTTAGTTCAGTTGGTAGAACGCAGGTCTCCAAAACCTGATGTCGGGGGTTCAAGTCCTCCAGGGCGCGTAGAAAAGTCAAAAGTCAAAAGTCAAAAGTCAAAAAAAGGGACTAGAGCGTCGGGTCTAGGGGAACAGAGGGAAAATCATACTCCTATGCAGCTCTGGACTCTGGCATAGCTATGCACGGAAAAACTGGGTGGGGAAGAAGTATTTTGGGCGATCGCTTTCCTTTTGACTGTAAAATGAATATCAAATATGGCGCTATAATAATTTAAGAATAAACCGCCTCCAGACAAATGCCTGGGGGTGGTTTTGAGTCTGATTATCCTAAAGAGAAACAATTTTCGGGTATAATTGTTTTTTTGGGTGGTTAGGGATCGATCGCCTTCTAGTGCGTGGCAACCAAACTTTCGGTTTGCTCCGCATACTTGTGCAGTCAAAAGTAGAGGGAAGAAAGGGGGAATAAGGGAGCGTGGCAAAAAAAGGCGAAGCAGAGATTGAGGAAACGAAAGCTGGGTTTAGTGTCGGCAAGTTTGTGCAGGGAACCAAGGAAGAGCTGGATAAAGTAGTCTGGCCGACGCGACAGCAGTTAATTAGCGAATCGGCTGCGGTCATTCTTATGGTGATTCTTTCTGCACTTCTGATCTATTTAGTAGATAACTTTTTTAGTTGGGCATCAACAAAGGTGTTCGGATGAGTTCCGCAACAGACGAACAACGCGATCGAGATCGGCACTCAGCATCCCTGGACGTAGAACAATTATCTCCAGACGAGGTGCAAGAAGGCTCCCGTTGGTATGCCGTGCAGGTAGCTTCAGGCTGTGAAAAGCGCGTCAAAACAAACCTGGAGCAACGCATCCAAACTCTGGATGTGGCCGATCGCATTTTACAAGTAGAAATTCCGCAAACACCTGCCGTAAAAATTCGCAAAGACGGCAGCAGACAACATGGCGAAGAAAAAGTTTTCCCCGGCTACGTACTTGTCCAGATGATCATGGACGATGAAAGTTGGCAGGTTGTCAAAAATACGCCAAATGTGATTAATTTTGTAGGGGCTGAACAAAAACGCCGCTACGGACGTGGCCGGGGTCACGTCAAACCAGTGCCGCTGAGTCAAGCAGAAGTAGAAAGAATCTTTAAGCAAACTCGCGAGCAAGAGCCAGTCGTCAAAATCGATATGGCTGTGGGTGACAGAATCCTCGTGCTTTCAGGGCCCTTCAAAGACTTTGAAGGAGAGGTGATTGAAGTAAGTCCCGAACGTAGCAAGCTCAAAGCATTACTTTCGATCTTTGGGCGCGATACGCCAGTGGAATTGGAGTTCAATCAGGTTCAAAAACAGAGCTAAAGAATAAATGGCCAAAAAAGTTGTTGCAATAATTAAGTTGGCCTTGCCAGCAGGAAAGGCCAACCCAGCCCCGCCTGTCGGCCCAGCACTGGGTCAGCATGGGGTGAATATTATGGCGTTTTGTAAGGAATACAACGCCAGAACATCGGATCAAGCTGGAATGGTGGTACCCGTAGAAATTTCCGTCTACGAGGATCGCAGTTTCACGTTTGTGCTGAAAACTCCTCCAGCTTCGGTTTTGATCACCAAGGCGGCTGGAGTTGAGAAAGGTTCGGATCAACCCAACCGCAAGAAAGTCGGTTCGATTACGCGGGCGCAATTGAGAGAAATTGCCCAAACTAAATTGCCTGACCTCAATGCTAATGACATTGATGCAGCGATGAAAATTGTGGAAGGAACCGCTCGCAATATGGGTGTCACAGTTACAGATTAGTTGTAGCTGAGGCAAAATAATTCTGAATTCACTTGGCAATTCAGCATAAATCCCAAAATCCAAAATCCAAAATCCAAAATTGATCGGGGGAGAAGCGATTGGCTTCGCCATCAACCCCAGGAGAGATAAAGAATGAAGAAAGAATCGCGCAGAATGCAAGAACTGCGTAAGAAAGTGGAAGAGCGGCCTTATCAGCCGTTAGAAGCGTTAAATTTGTTAAAGGAAACGGCCACGGCTAAGTTTCCCGAATCGGCAGAAGCTCACATCCGGTTGGGAATTGACCCGAAGTACGCCGATCAACAATTGCGGACAACGGTAGTGCTACCCAAAGGAACTGGACAGACAGTACGGGTGGCAGTAATTGCTCGCGGGGAAAAAGTAACCGAAGCAAGTAATGCAGGTGCAGATGTGGTTGGCTCAGAGGAGCTGATCGACGAAATCCAAAAAGGCAGAATGGATTTTGATAAGCTAATCGCAACGCCAGATGTGATGCCGCAGGTGGCAAAGCTGGGTAAGTTGCTGGGCCCACGCGGATTGATGCCGTCGCCCAAGGGGGGTACGGTAACTTTCGATCTGGGGGCAGCGATCGCAGAGTTCAAAGCTGGTAAACTAGAATTCCGGGCAGACCGAACAGGGATTGTTCACATTCTGTTCGGCAAGGCATCTTTCTCAGCCGATGATTTGCTGGTGAATCTGAAGGCATTGCAAGAAACCATCGATCGCAACCGTCCTTCTGGCGCTAAAGGCCGCTACTGGCGCACTATGTATGTGTCTGCCACAATGGGGCCTTCGATTGAAGTCGATATTAGCGGCTTGCGCGATTTGAAGATGACAGAAGCAGCGTAGAACCAGGGTCTAGGGGTTAGGGATTAGGGGTTAGGGAAGAGGGAGAGGGAAGAGGGAAGCGGGAAGAGGGAAAATATTAATTCTTCCACTCCCCCGCTCCCCCACTCCCCCACTCCCCCACTATCTTTCTTCCCCAGTCAGTCAAATTAAATAGGTTTAGGCCAATGACAGCAGGAGCTAATGGCTTAATTTCCTGCCGAGGTAGACACCAAAGTTCGCATTCTTACCACTTACTCGTTTGAGTTTTAGCGGTCGATCGAAAAGAATGCGATCTCGTCACCCCGGCTCAAAGGCTGGGGTTTTTGATTGATGGTGTCAAAAAGGCAAGAGGGGGGAGTGGGAAAGTCAAAAGTCAAAAGTCAAAAATCAAAATTCCTCCCTTTTCCCGACGCCCTAGCCCCTAGCCCCTAGCCCCTATCCCCATTCCCCAATTTCAGGAGGTGAAATAAGTATGGGTAGAACGCGAGAAAACAAAGACGCAATTATTGCTGACCTCAAGGAAACCTTGAGCCAGTCTCAGCTAGTAGTCGCGATCGACTACCAAGGGCTATCTGTTGCTGAGATCACTGATTTGCGGCGACGGCTGCGTCCCACCGGTACTGTTTGCAAGGTGACTAAAAACACGCTGATGGGAATTGCCGTTCAAGACGATGAGAAATGGCAGCCAATGCAGGAATTCCTGAAAGGTTCTTCTGCTTTTCTCCTCGTCAAGGAAGACATCGGCGGCGCGATTAAGGCTTATCAAGATTTCCAAAAAGCTACCAAGAAGTCGGAACTTCGCGGTGGCGTCATGGAAGGTCGGGCCTTAAATCAAGATGCTGTCAAGGCGATCGCTGACCTGCCATCCAAGGAACAGCTCATGGCTCAGATTGCTGGTGCTTTGAATTCTGTGACTGCCAAAATTGCGATCGCGATCAACGAAGTTCCTTCTTCGCTGGCTCGTGGCCTTCAAGCTGTGGCCGACAAGGACAAGGAAAACAATGGTGCCGCCGAAGGCGAAGCCGCTTAGTTTGTCAGCTGTCAGTTGTCAATTGTTAGTAGTTAATTTTCAAAACCACTAACTCTTGACCGACGACTAATGACTAATGACCGATGACCAAATTATCTAAACAATTCTCAGGAGTTTATCAATGTCTGCTACTACCGATCAAATTCTCGAACAACTCAAAACTTTGACTCTGTTGGAAGCTGCCGAACTGGTTAAGCAAATTGAAGAAGCCTTCGGCGTTAGCGCTGCTGCTCCTGCTGGTGGCATGATGATGATGGCTGCTCCTGGTGCTGTTGCTGCTGCCGAACCTGTAGAAGAACAAACCGAATTCACCGTCACTCTGGAAGAAGTTCCTGCTGACAAGAAAATTGGCGTTCTCAAGGTTGTACGTAGCATTACCGGTTTGGGTCTGAAAGAAGCCAAAGATTTGGTGGAAGCTACTCCTAAAGCGATTAAGGAAGCCATTAAGAAGGAAGAAGCCGAAGATATCAAGAAGCAAATTGAAGAAGCTGGCGGTAAAGTTTCTATTAAGTAATCGCTGGCATTATTACCTTGCATTTGCATTTAAAGAGTCCCAAATGGGACTTTTTTTTATTGCTGATTAGTTTGGTCATACTAAATCCTGGTTAACTACCTCCTGAGTGAACGAACGGCGAAGACGAGAAGAGTGCGAAGAGGAGAGGAAGAAGATAAAGGGGGTAGCTAATCTGGATTTGGTATCAATTGTGTATTTAGTGTAAATCTCGATCCCAAATGCCGATGTAAATGCGATCGCGATCGTTTCGCTCAATTACTCCTTTTAGATCGCCTACAGCAAAGGAATATCTATTCTTTTCTCTTTTATACACTCTTTCTAGCTGTAGTTTTATCTCCCGTGATGCTGGACTGCCTAGCATTTCATTGAGAGTTTTAAACATCGATTCCGAGTCTACCGAGGGAGCGAATGCTACTTCGGTTTGACGCAAAAGTTGGGTATTGCGATCGAATAAATAACCCAAGCTAACTTCACTGGGGACAAAATCTTCATAGAGTACGGCGCGGGTATTTTTCCAGACGCCTTTAGTAATTTTGCTGGGATTCCCCAAAGTATTTCTGACTGTAGATTCTGGCGTACCAACGGGAAAACCCGGTACGAGTCCGCGAGTCGAAATCCGGCGAGATCTATTTTGGTTAATAGGTTCTTGAGTTGCTGATGGGGGAGGGGTTTTTTCTGATACTGGATTTGGGGTTGATGGAGTGGAAGTGGGAGAGTTCTCAATCGCAGGGGAAGGGATTTTTGCTGTTACTGGATTTGAGGTTGATGGGGTGGAAGTGGGGGAGTTCTCAATTGCGGACGAAGTATCTTTTTTTACTACTGGTTGCGGTGCGATCGGTTGGCGAGATTTGGCGATCGCAATCCCAATAATAAACGCAGCACCAACGATTCCGCCTGCAATTATCGCTGCTTTTTTCCACTCCCTGGAACGATTGGAGGGATGAGGAATTTTAACTGCTTGGGTGGATGCGCCGCCTGGGGATACTGCAATCGTTTCTTGCTGGGAAAGGGGGACACCAGCAACGGGGGTAGGGGAAGTTTGTAAGGCGTCTAGCATTTGTCTGGCGGTAGAAAAGCGATCGCGTGGATGCGATCGAATCGCCTTATCCAATACCGTCGCCAAGTTACGGTTAATATTTGGCGCATTTTGACGCCAAATCAACTCACCCGTTTGGGAATCAACCTGCAATTCTTGAGGCAATTTTCCCGTCAGCAGATAGATGGCAGTTAGCCCCAAACTGTATAAATCGCTTGAAAATATTGGTCTACCTGCTGCTTGTTCCGAAGGCATAAACCCAGGCGTTCCGATTACCATTGAGTGAGTGGGGTTGCCTTGGGAATTCAGCACCGTGGTCATGGTTTCTTTGACTGCGCCGAAGTCAATTAAAATCGGTTTGTTATCGCGTTGGCGCAAAATGATATTGTCAGGTTTGATATCTCGATGGATGATACCCTGAGTGTGAACGTAATCGATAACGGGTAAAATATTTATCAGGATATCGCGGACGGTAGATTCGCTTAATTTTACTTCTCGCTGTAACTTTTCTGTTAAAGTTTGACCCTCAATCCATTCCTGGACTAAATAAAATTGTCCGCCTTCTTCAAAATAGGCGTATAAATCGGGAATTTGGTCGTGAGAATTGCCGAGTTTTTCCAGAATAGCTGCTTCTCGCGCAAAACGCTCTTGAATTAGTTGATATGCTTGCGGATTATGGGCAACTGGTTTAAGCTGTTTGAGCAGACAACGACGGCGGGAAGGCAGGTGAGTGTCTTCGGCGAGGAATGTTTGACCGAATCCACCAGTTGCGATCGCTTGTACGAGTTGATAGCGATTATTCAAGAGCTTCAGCGACATGATATACTATTCACTCTGGTTCTAGTATAAAGATTGAAAAGGGCAGATGCACGCAGATAAGATGTATTCATCTGTGTTCATCATGACTTAACTTACAGCTATAATGCTTGTAAGTTGGGTTTCATTACTCAACCCAACCTACAAATTGATTCGCTACTTCAAATCCAACAAACCGCTATCTTTCAATTTGGGATTAAAGCGGATTTCCTCTTGGCAACCGCGAGATTTTAACACCGCTAAAATTTCACTTTCTACTCGACGAGCCACATTTTTGAGCAGTTTAGATTGCGCCAACTCTTCTCCTGCTGCCTTTTCATAATTTGCCTTTTCTTCATCTGTCATCAGCGGTTTGACATCAATAGCTTCTGTCCATTTTACTTTATCAGCACCATTCCCAACTGGAGTAGCGCCATTTTCAGCAATCCAAGCATTCATCGTATTTTCTAGAATTGTCCGATTAGGCTTTTCAATTGTTTGGACTTTGAGCCAGTAGCATTTTTGCGGCTGACGGACAAAGTGCTGTTTGATGCTGAGATAAACATCGCGAGAATAGCCGACAAATTGAAGCGCTTTCTCTTCGTCATAAATTGCGTAAACACCGATTTTACCTTGCAAAATTTCAGGTAATTTGCCAGCTTCATCAAGATAGGGAATTTCTGCTAAACTGGCGAGAGAAGTAATATCTGTTTGAGCGGTCATTTGATTTTGGATTTTAGATTTTGGATTTTGGATTAATCGTATTTATTATCCGATTTTGCGATAAATCGCACAGAGGCGACTGGGGTTAAAAATCTTCGCTTTGAACATAAAATTAGGCGGTACATTAATAATAGCGTGTTCCGGAGATTGGTAGTATGGCTCAAATTCCGCTGGCATTCCTTTCGGGGTGGCGCTGCTGTAGGGTACTGGTTGAAATAGTAATTCCGTGAATTCAACTTGCTGGCATTTTACCTGTTCGGCAACTTGCTGGAGAAACGTTTCATTTTTTAGGAAAGCAAATAGGGTTTCTTTGGCTTCTGGGTCAAGGGTGAAGCTGCTATCAAAATTTTCGATGATTTTGAGAGACATTCGATTCAAACCTCATATAGGGACTTTTACTAGAGTATGAGATTGTGTGACTCATGTCAGCTAAATGAGGAGGGAAATAAAATTAAAAATTGTGAAGTTAACTTCCTGGGTCGTGTTGTTCCAAAATAGTTGATGGAAGGTGTCTTAGAATCGCTCGATCGAAATTAGGCGATCGCATTTTCCAAAACTCAGAGAAAGTGCGATCGCACTTGACAGTCAAAGTTGCTCATAACTGTTCTGGGTCAATTCCTTGTTCTCGCAATTTTTCTATCAAAGTTTGATAGCGTTGTTGTGATTCTTGACGCAACCTTTTTTCTTGTTCGAGTTGCGCGATCGCATTTTCTGCTCTTTGCCTTTCCTCTTCTCTGAGTCTATCCAATTCCACCGGAGTAAGAAACTTTTGTCCATCCGGGCGATAAATTTCTAAGGTATCTTCTTTGAGTTCAAATCGAATACCTAAACGAGGACTTACCCACCCATTCATTTGTTCAATTGGTTCTAACCAATCACCAGAACGAAGAAAGCCTGTTAACTCTACATCATCAGGATCGTAAATGTAATATTCTTCCACACCATAGCGTTGATAAAATATCACTTTTTGCAACATTTTTCCAGTGCGATTACCAGGGGAAAGGATTTCAAAAACAACTTGGGGAGGAATATTATTTTCTGACCATTGTCTGTAGGAACCTCTGTCACCTTTTGGTCTACCAAAGACTACCATTGCATCGGGTGCTTGACGAATGGTATTATTTCCTTCAACGGGATACCAAAGCAGATCGCCAGCGACAAATACATCATCGTTGTTGGCAAACAAAATTTCCAAGTTTTCTTTAATTACAACGAGCCAGCGAAATTGTTTAGTCTTGTCTGCCATTGGTTGTCCATCGCTGTCAGGGTAAATGATTTCTCGGGTAGTTTCGGCGGGGAGTTGTTGTACCATAGCCGTTTAATTGGTTGTAATGGCTGATTTTAATATCTATATATTTTATCATTTCTGCTGATATACTATATGATAGTACCCTGTATACCTCATAAACAATCTAAATTATCTAAAAAAATACTATGACTCAATCCCAAACTGAACCCAAACTATACAGATTTGATGAATTTATAAGCTGGTATCCCGAAAACTCAGAAATTCGTTACGAACTGCATGAGGGAGTAATTATCGAAATGCCTAAGCCAAAGGGAAAACATTCAAATCTAACAGGTTCCCTTATCGAGCAACTATTGATAGTTATTAGGCAGATGGGCAAAGGCGGCATTTGGACTATTCCTAGAGAATCGATTGTTAAAACTAAACGGGAAAAATCCGGTTATGAGCCGGATATTATCGTTTTGAATCAAGAAGTTTTGGGAGATGAACCGCGATGGGAAAGCGAATCGGTTATCCAAAATCCCGATTCAGTTAAATTAATTGTTGAAGTTGTTTCAACTAATTGGCGTGACGATTACTACAATAAACTTCGAGATTATGAGGAAATGGGAATTGAGGAATATTGGATTGTTGATTATGCAGCATTGGGGCCGAAAAAGTTCATTGGCGATCCCAAGCAACCTACATTTTTTGTTTGTAGTTTGGAGGATGGGGAATATCAGATGAATCCATTTACGGAAGACACGGCGATTAGTTCTCCGACTTTTCCCCAGTTTAATTTATCACCTCAGCAGGTTTTTGCGATCGTTCTGTAGTCCCCACACCCGTCTGGGATTCAAATCCCAGCCTAATAGCTGAAGTCCACTGAAGTGGACTAAAAACTTCTCTTCAGTCCACTTTAGTGGACTTTCGCTATGACGCTCAGACTTCAGTCAAAAAACCCAAACTAATCCTTAAGGTAGATGTGCAAAAACTTTAAGTAAGCTGTGAAATCGGCCAGGATGGTTAGTACAAAAGCTGAGAAACCGGGTTTCTCTACGAAAAATATAGACCTCCAAGTTTAATCAGTGACAAAAAACCCGGTTTCTGACCCTGGTGGGCGATTTGGGTTTAAGTGAGTCGATCGCCTTGACAAGGATGTTATCTTAGTCTGGGATATGGGAACCTTTTGAGTAAACAAACACTCAAACACTGACAAACTTACACGGATTGCTTATCGGAATCGAAGGCATGAAGCTTGTAGGTACTGAAGACCTCTGGGCGCTAAGCACCTCTCGCCTCTGACCTGAAAAATTGTTACCTGCCATACATTGCATATATGAGTTACTCCAGTCAACCAGAATTAATCATCGAGGCGGGTCGCACTGAAAAGCAATACTGGAAAGACCTGTGGCGCTACCGGGAGTTATTCTACTTCTTGGCTTGGCGGGATATTCTGGTACGGTATAAACAAACTGCGATCGGCATTGCCTGGGCCTTGATTCGACCTTTTATGACAATGGTTGTTTTCACTATTGTGTTTGGCAAATTGGCAGGATTAGCATATAAGACTCCCACTGTCAACTATCCCATACTGGTTTTTGCCGCTATGCTACCTTGGCAATTCTTTGCCAACGCGCTAACAGAGTGCAGCAACAGCTTGATTAGCAACGCCAATTTGATTTCAAAAGTCTACTTCCCCCGCTTAATAGTACCTGCTTCCGCCGTAATCGTTAGTTTTGTAGATTTTATGGTTTCTGGCATAATTTTGCTAGCGCTGATGGCTTGGTACAATTTTGTGCCCGATTGGCGTATAATCACGCTACCTCTGTTTATTTTGATTGCCTTTGCAGCAGCAATGGGCGCAGGGTTATGGTTAGCAGCGCTGAACGTCAAATATCGCGATTTCCGATATATCGTGCCATTTATCGTGCAGTTTGGTCTTTACATATCGCCAGTCGGTTTTAGTAGTACCATAGTACCGAAACATTGGCGTTTGCTCTACTCTTTGAATCCGATCGTAGGAGTGATTGACGGCTTTCGCTGGGCTATATTGGGTGGAGAATTTAAACTTTATTGGCCGGGATTTAGTTTATCTTTAGCATTGGTAGCCTTGTTATTTGCCAGCGGTATATGGTACTTTCGCAAAACAGAACGCACTTTTGCTGATGTAATTTAGGCAGGAGAAGACGAAAAATGCTCAATAAAAAAATCCAAGCCATACTGGTCTGCCCGGAAACAAAAAAATCTGTTCATTTGGCGAGTCAGCCATTAATAGACGAACTAAACTTTCGCATTGAACGAGAAGAAATAAAAACCAGAGGCGGTCACAAAGTCGAAAATAAAATCGATGGTGGCTTATTGTATGAAGATGGAACTTGGCTTTATCCGATCGAAAATGGAACTCCTATTATGGTTATTAATGAAGCTATACCCACTAACCACCCGCCTATAGCCACGGCGGACACAATTAATGTTGACAATACAGCAGAATTATTACTTAATGCAGGTTGCGGACAACGACCATTGCCTGGTTTTATTAACGTCGATTTTGAAAAGTCTAGCAAAGCGGATGTAATCTGCGACTTGAGATATCTACCATTCAAAAATGGAGTGATGTCAAAAATTTTGTGCAATCATGTATTAGAACATCTAAACGAAGATATGTGGCGAGGTAAAGCAGAAATATCTGAAGCCGTTCTAGAATTTTCACGAGTATTAAATAAAAATGGTAATGTTGAAATAGAAGTTCCTTCTCCCCAAGGGCAAGATGCGGTAAGAGGAGATCATTTTACGGTTTACGGACACTTACGTTTAATCGCGATCTTTAGACTTTATTTTGAGAGTGTGAAATGTGCGGGAGTGGGAACCTGGGTAGAGGCAAGAGGATTGATACGGCTATTTAATAAATTGAGCAAATGGGACCCTTATTGGGGGAATGCTTATAAATTTTTCCTATCAAACCCCAAGTCAATGACCCAGATTGTTATGTACTGATTATAAAAAAAGGAGAAAATAGTATGAAAATTTTATTTAGCAATCCCCCGTGGTGGGAAAAAAAAGAAGGCAGATACTGGTTCTGGAAAAGACACTGGCGTGTTGGCGTCAGAGCAGGTTCCCGATGGCCTTTTACCTACGTCAGTAACTGTAGCCCAGATAATTTTAAGTTTGGCGAATACCTACCTTACCCATTTTTTATGGGATATGCCACAACTTATGCCAAAAAGGAAACGGGATATGATGTGCGTTTCCGTGACAGTATTGCTTTGCGGGAATCGTACAAGACTTATTTTCAGCATTTAGAAGCAGAAAAATACGACTACATATTCATTGAAATTGCCACACCCAGTTGGGAACACGATCGCTCTTTGATCGAACAAATCCACAAACGCCTGCCAGATACTAAAATCGTAGTAACAGGGCCGATTACAACTATTAAGTCAGAAGAAATCCTCAATAATTATCCCGTTCACGCCTGCATTAGAGGTGAATACGAAAAAGGCAGCGTGCGCGTCCTCAAAGGAGAATCGGGGATTATTGACTTTGACCTGCTCACTGTAGCAGAAATGAACGCAGCGCCCTTTCCTTATTTTGATGAACTTCACGCTCACCGTTACTGGGACGGCAATCCAGTTGGGCAAGTAGCCCCTCACGCCCAGATTTGGAGCAGTCGCGGTTGTCCGTTTAAGTGTATCTTTTGTGTATGGCCTGCCGCTATGACCGGTAACGACCCGGACGGGACGAAAACGCGGACTGTACGCCAGTACTCGCCGGAGTATATGGAAGCTTTTATTCGAGAATTAATCGATCGCTTCCAATTCAAGTGTATTTACTTCGACGACGATACATTCAACTTGGGCAACAACCATGTTGTGAAAATGTGCGAAGTAATGTCTCGTATTGGTATTCCTTGGTCAGCCATGTGTCGAGCTGATACCATCCAAATGGGAACCTGGCAGCTGATGAAGGAAAGTGGTTGTTTTGGCGTCAAGTTAGGGTTTGAAAGCGGGAATCAAAGAGTGGTAGACAAGATCGTCAACAAGCACTTAGATTTGGAGTATGCCGCGCAGATCGTGCGCGAGTTAAAGCGAATCGGCATGACTGTTCACGGCACTTTCACATACGGTTTACCAGGAGAAACAAAGGAGGAGATGCTAGACACAAAACGCTTCATCGCTTCTCTACCTTTTGATAGCTTCCAAGAATCGGGAACTGCTGAAATAGAGGGGACTCCACTGCATACACTCCGCAAACAGGGCAAACTAGAAAAGTATGAGGGAGCTGCCATTGATTCAAATTACAAACGAGAAGTAGACGGCAGCAAAAAAATGCAGATATTAGTAGAGGATTTGAGACAAAATTAGTCTGTTCTATATCGTTTAGTGGGAAAAGCTCCGATGCCAAAAATTTCGCTATACATTCCCTGCTTCAATGTCGAAAAGTATATCGCTCGTTGTATCGAGGGAATATTAAATCAGACCTATGCGGTAGATGAAATTTTGGTTATCGATGATGGCAGTCGCGATCGCACTGTGGAAATTGCTTCGCAATACCCGGTGCGAATCATCAAGCATGAGGTTAATAAAGGACTTTCCGCCGCCCGCAATACCGGATTTCGGAATGCAAGCAATGAATGGGTGGCATCTTTAGACGCCGATTGTGTAGCGGATTCTCATTGGCTTGAAAAGTTGGTACCCTCGTTAGAAGAAGATGAAAAAATTGCGGTCGCAGGTGGTAGGTTAGTAGAGTTCGTACAAGAGTCATGGGCCGATCGCTGGCGCAAAGTACACATGACTCAAGATTGGGGAGACGATCGCTTGTCTGACCCTCCATTCATGTATGGTAACAACAGTCTGATCCGCAAATCTGTAATAGAAGAGGTGGGCTGGTTTAACGAAAAGTTAAGAACGAATGGAGAAGATGTAGATATGTCAAAGCGAATTTACGATAAAGGTTATCACATTGTATACGAACCCGCTGCAATTGTTAACCATCTTCGTCATGACAGCATTCCTTCTATTTTGGATACATTCTGGAGATACTTAAGATTTAGCTACCCCACCTATAAAGAAATTACATTTAAATGGTTTTTGCATAATGCTTACAACGTACATTTAAAAGGAGTCATGATAGACCTGCTATATCGAGATTTAAAGCGCAATAAAAATTACCACTTTATTCCGTTGGATCTGTTTGTACCTTGGTATTTAACGTACCGCAATTTTAAGTTACTTTTAGAAAACAGAAAGCAAGGATAAGAAACAAAGAAAGGGTAAATCTTCTGCAAGAATACAAAAACGTAGGGAAGTTAAAGCATTCCTTGAAAATAGCGAAAAATGAAAAGGGTGTTTATAGAAAGTTGGTTAGCTAGTGTAATTTAGGTGGGAATTGAGGGCGTGTCTGATACTGTAATCCGCGTAGAAAATCTGGGCAAAAAATACTTAATTGGGCATCAAGAACGATTGCCTTATAGGACTTTGCGCGAGTCAATGGTACGAGGAGCAAAGAATTTAAGTCGAAATTTACTCAACCCTTTTGGCAAAAAAGTTTCCCATCCGGCTTATGAAGAATTTTGGGCTTTGAAGGATGTATCGTTTGAGATTAAGCAGGGCGACGTAGTAGGTATCATCGGTCGCAATGGTGCAGGCAAATCCACATTATTAAAAATTTTGAGTCGCATTACAGAACCAAGCATAGGTCGCATTTTTATCAAAGGTCGCGTAGCAAGTTTGTTGGAAGTAGGAACAGGTTTTCACCCAGAGTTGACTGGCAGAGAAAATATCTATCTTAACGGTGCTATCCTGGGTATGAGTAAAGCAGAAATTAAACAAAAGTTTGATGAGATTGTCGCCTTTGCTGAAGTAGAGAAATTTTTAGATACCCCGGTTAAAAGATATTCTTCTGGAATGTATGTGAGGCTAGCCTTTGCAGTAGCAGCACACCTAGAACCAGAAATTTTAGTAGTTGATGAAGTGCTGGCGGTTGGAGATGCTGCTTTTCAAAAGAAGTGTTTGGGAAAAATGGGAGATGTCGCTACCAAGGAAGGTCGCACAGTTTTGTTTGTCAGCCACAATATGGCAGCAGTAGAAAAGCTATGTCGGCGTGGTATTGTCTTGCATCAGGGGAAACTTCAATATGTCGGTAACCAGACCGATTCAATAAGCAAGTATCTCACAAATTTTTCGGCAAGTGTCATTTCTCTAAAAGAGCGCACTGACAGGCAAGGTTCGGGCGAAATCAGGGTAGTGGCGATTGAAATTAGAGATGAGGAAGATAATATTTTAGACACAGCAGCTTCCGGTCAGAATATCAACATTTATTTTTATTTTGAGCTTAAACCAGGAAATCAGCTAAAAAAAACTGTTGCAAGTTTAATGGTAAAAACTGAGTGGGATGCACCAGTTTTTATCCAACACAGCAGGCTTACTCAAAGCGATTTTGGTGTTATAAATAGAAGTGGGTTATTTATTTGTAAAATAAAGCGTTTACCTTTGCCACCAGCTAATTATAGAATAGCCTACAGTATTATGCCTAATAATGGCATGGAGGCGACTTACTATGACTATGTGGAAGACGCTGTAAATCTAACGGTAGTTGATGGAGATTTCTATGGTTATGGGGAGGTTCCACCCATATCTCATGGTGTTTGTCTGGTTGATTCAATATGGGAAATAAAACTAAATTGATAGTTGGAAATATCAATATGAAATTCCTAACAAAAAATAAATATAAAAATCAAACAAGTAATAAATTACCCGAAAAACTGTGCTAAATTAGATAGAGATATTATTAAATGTTTTTGAATTTCAGGCAAACAATTATTACGCTTTTTGGTCAATTGAGATTTCACCTGTGATTTTAAGGAGGCTATATTGGGTATAGTAAGAATGGGGCCACCTAATGATTTAGTAGCTCAGTTAGCGGCAGAGTTTGGTGTGATAAACTTTGTCGAAACTGGTACTGCTTACGGAGGTACGGCACTTTGGGCATCGCAACAATTAAAAAATGTCTTTACTGTTGAATATTGTCAGGAGATTTACGAACAAACAGTTAAAAATTTTCAACATATTGAGAATATAGAATTCCGCTTTGGAGACTCAAGGACAGAACTAACGAAAATAGTAAGTCGGCTGGAGAGTGCAAGTTTTTTTTGGTTAGATGCACATTGGAGTGGCGGCATAACTTATGGAGAAAACGATGAATGTCCTCTACTTGAAGAGATCGATATTATCAATAAGTCTGAATTTGAAAATTTTATCTTGATTGATGATGCGAGGTTATTTACATCGCCTCCAATGCCTCCTCACAGGATAGAACAATGGCCGGATATTACTGCGGTACTTAATGCTCTCCACTCAGGACGCAGCGATAGATACATTATAATAATCGAAGATGTGATTATTGCAGTACCTCAAGCTGCCAAGCCAACTGTCGCTAAGTATTGTCAGGAAGTGAATGCAAAAGCCTGGGTAGAGTTTGACAAACAAGTCAACACTCCCAATTATATCAAAGGTATAAATTTAATTTACCTAGATATAAAGCAGAGGCTAAGACTCATAGAAAGAATTAAGAGACGTTTTTCTCAAGTTATAAAAAATTAGTCTAGCAGGTAGCGAGGTAAGATGGATAACAAGCTAAGAGAGGTGATAGGGCAGGTCTGTCCTGAAATAGATTTAAACGGTTGGAAACCTTTATGTCCCATCTGTGCAAATCCTATAAAAATAGATGTTAAAAGCTATTTTGTATTTGCCCAAAGACATTGGGGTTACGGCTGTTGTAGTTCATGCGACAAGAAGTTTTTATTAGATGTGCCTGCTTTACTGTACAATCTCTGGTATCCGCAAATTATGGATATAAGTACGGGAGAAGTCTATGGCACTGATAGTTGGTGGAAAGCAGATATGTATAATATCTATTTCACATTTTTTGGGCAGAAGCCTGTTGCTGGCGAAAAGAAAAATTTGAGAAATCTACATACCAGATTTAGAACGCTGGTAAACATCATCAAAATGGGTGATATCAATGTATTATACAGTGCAATTAAGAAAAATTTTCCGATTTTAGAAAAAAAATGGCTGACCGGAAACAAAACATCTAACGTTACAAAGAAAGTCAAACCTACACTGAAAATAATTTCTAAAAACGCTAGTAATTCCGATTCAGTACTGCTATTTAATTGCCTTGATGAGTACTACGGTCACACTACCTGTTTTATAGAGTTTGTCTATATGATTTACGATCGCATTGGAGACAAGCTCAAACAGCAAGGGATAGCTACAGCGATTTTAATTCCTGAGTACTTGCAATTTTACGTTCCTGACTTTATTGACGAAGTATGGGTGGCTACACATTTACCCTCTCCCTTCGGTCGAACTACATTCAGAGATGTTGATTTCAATAATCAACTTAATGAGGCAATTAAGCATAAAAAAGTATTTATACCAAATCAATGGATAAATCGCAGTTCTGGTGTAGATGTCCGCCGATATTTCCATATGGATATTGTAGAACAGCGGGCTAAAATATCAGTCGATCGGTATTCTCACATTTTTGTTTTTTACAATCGGGAAGATAATCGTTGTTGGGGCGGTCATCCTAAAAAAGAACTAAGGAACTATTCTAAATTAGCGAATATTATCAAAAATAAATATCCATCAGCAGGTATATTTATTGTGGGAATGAAACGGAATTATCCATTAAACAATCCAAATATTATTGACTGGCGAACAAATGGAATAACTGAGAACTATACTGAAAAGCAAATCGACTATCTATACCTGCTTTCTAAAACAGATTGTGCGGTAGGTATTCATGGATCTCATATGACAGAAATTTCAGCATTAGCAAGAGCGGTCATCACTTTACAACCAGAATCTAGATATAAAAACTACACTGACGATATGTTCTTGATTAAATCTGATGATTTTATTGCCGATCTCAATAGGTTTTATTCAATTTTTGGCAAGAACAATCTTGTTGATGTATCGCCAGAAAAAGTGTTCAATATTATGGAAGCTGCTTTGCATAGAGTAAACTATGCCTATCCAAGTTTAAAAGGTTATCCGAGTATGGAAGCCCTTTACGAGCAAAACAACTAAGATTTACGCAGCCATTTGAAAGCTGAGTAATATAACAAGTAATAATGATTCATTAATAGGAGGCCATAAAATTTCTACTCGTGCGCTGTTCGGCGGTAACTTGCTGGGTCAAATCGGTCATAAATATCTCAAATAGAGAGTTGTGTAGCAAATAAGTAAAGCTGATAGAGTGATGAATCAAACATTTTGGGTAGGGGTTTATCGGGGTTTAGATCTAGACAGGCTCAATTATATAGCCGATCGCGTGAAAGAGGCCCTGGCTGATAGCATACGGCTGATAGCGTATGACAGTATATTCCTTATATTCCTTCCAGAGCGGATCGTGAATATCCAGCCAACTCCCCTACCGGGTTGTTACGAAATCCATTTTACGTGCTAAGCGACAGCGCTATCTTAATATATAAAGTGAAGGCTGCTCATTCCCGCGCAGACAAGTGGTGCATACTGTGGAAATCAGTGGCAATACCCTGGTTACACACAGCGCCAATTTTTTCGCGATGGAAGACCGAGTTCGCCTTTGCTGATTTCTTGAGTCCCTTTCGTTGCAAAGAGGAAGCTACTGATGGTTGCTAAGCAGTCATCCAATACTGCCCTGGTAACTGGTGCTACTGGCTTTGTAGGGTCGCACTTAACGCATCGGCTAGTTGCAGATGGCTGGCAGGTACATATAATTATGCGTCCAAACTCGACGCTGCAACAGCTTGAGTGCCTACAAGACAAGATTGTTATTCACACTCATGACGGTACGACTGAGGGGTTGTTTAACATTTTTAAATCCTTAAAGCCAAAAGTTGTTTTTCATTTAGCATCGTTATTATTGGCGCAACACAAACCAGAGGACATTGCGCCTATGTTGGAGAGTAATATCACCTTTGGTACGCAGCTAGTTGAGGCGATGGTGGCTCATAAAGTTTATCATTTGATCAACACAGGTACATCATGGCAGCATTACGAAAACAAAAACTATAGTCCAGTTTGTTTATATGCTGCTACTAAACAAGCTTTTGAAGCCATAGTTCAGTTTTACGTGGAAACTACACCATTGCAAGTAATAAGTCTCAAACTATTTGATACCTATGGGCCTAAAGATACCAGAAATAACCTATTTACATTGATAGAAAAAACTGCTAGCCAAAAAGAACTGCTGGCAATGTCTCCGGGGGAACAGTTAATTGAACTTGTCTATATAGATGATGTTGTAGATGCCTACTTGGTGGCAGCAGAGCGGTTGAAAAACGAGGAGGTCGAGGGGCATGAAATATACGAAGTATCGACAGGTTCTCCGTTAAAATTAAAGGAAATTATTGAGGTTTATGAGCAAGAAACTGGTGTGAATATACCCATTCAATGGGGGGGTAAACCCTACCCTCCTCGCGAGGTGATGGTGCCTTGGAACAAAGGTGCCCTCTTACCGGGATGGAGAGCAAAGGTAGGCATAAGGGAGGGCATAAGAAGAATACAGGAAGAAAATAATTTATAAAGAGGAATAGGTAAAATAAGTTATGAATTTATTGTCTATTTCTACACCTATTGCCTTTTTCATCTTCAATCGTCCTCATCTAACAAAGATTGTTTTTGACGCGATCGCTAAGGCCAAGCCCAAAAAGTTATTAGTAGTAGCAGATGGCCCCCGCTTTCCCGAAGAAGATGAAAAATGTCAAAAGGCTAGGGCAGCAGTTATGGCTAATATAAATTGGGAATGCGAAGTGCTTACCAATTTTTCAGAACCCAATCTGGGATGCAAAGAGCGGGTTTCTAGTGGATTGAATTGGGTTTTTTCAGAAGTAGAGGAAGCAATTATTTTAGAAGATGATTGTTTGCCACATCCATCATTTTTCCGTTTTTGCGAAACTCTCCTAGAGCGCTATCGTTATGATGAGAGAGTTATGATGATTAGCGGCGATAATTTTCAGTTAGGCAAAAGCAGGACAGAGTACAGTTATTATTATTCAAAATATACTCACATTTGGGGTTGGGCTTCTTGGAAAAGAGCTTGGCAATACTATGATGTTAATATGAAATCTTGGCCGGAATACAAAAATGTCAACCTTATAAGTTCAGTTTGCGAAGACCAGTTGGAGCAGAAATACTGGACAGATATATTTGATATTGTATTTAATGGTGGTATGAATACTTGGGATTACCAATGGCTTTATGGCTGTTGGTGTCAAAATGGCCTATCAATACTTCCTAACTGCAATCTTGTTTCTAATATTGGCTTTGGAAATGAAGGAACGCATACGTCTTATGACAGTCCGTGGGCACAATTACCAACAAGCGATATCGGCAATATCGAACATCCGCCATTTATGGTTAGGCATCGAGATGCTGACAATTACACATTTGACTATCTATTTGGTGGTAAAAATTTTAGAGAAAGCAACACGTTTACTAGAAAATTGCGCCGACGCTTGTCGTTAATTAAAGGAAAATTAAAATCATGTTTTTAAGCGAAATAAAGCATTTAGGCAAGCTGGCGTTGCGACCCCACTACAGAAGATCCTA
Source organism: Aerosakkonema funiforme FACHB-1375 (assembly GCF_014696265.1). Lineage (GTDB taxonomy): Bacteria > Cyanobacteriota > Cyanobacteriia > Cyanobacteriales > Aerosakkonemataceae > Aerosakkonema > Aerosakkonema funiforme_A. Next base: position 44,508 of record NZ_JACJPW010000002.1, read on the forward strand.
TTTGGCCACAAAAAAACTGTTAAATACCCCTCGCTATACTCGCAGTTTTACTAATATTCTTGGGGCTGAAATAGAATTAGTAGATAGTGCTTCTTTTCTGTTTATGTACAAAGAGATATTTGAACAGCAAATATATAAATTTAAATCGAAAGAAGCACAGCCATTAATTATAGATTGCGGTGCAAATATAGGTTTAAGTATTTTATATTTTAAACGTCTTTATCCAAATAGCTATGTCGTCGGTTTTGAACCAGATATTAATGTTTTTAATGTTTTAAAAAATAATATACAGAGACTTAGATTATCTGGCATTGAGTTAATTGATAAAGCAGTTTGGACGTCAGAAACTACGCTTGAGTTTATGGCTGAAGGTGCTGATGGTGGCAGATTAATGCAGCATGAACCAGACAAAGAAAAATACCAAGTATCAACAATTCGCCTACGTGATTACTTAAGTAAAAAAGTAGATTTCTTAAAACTAGATATCGAAGGTGCTGAAACGGAGGTAATTAAAGATTGCCAAGATTTATTGGTGAATGTAGACAACTTGTTTGTTGAATATCATTCATTTGCTAATCAACCCCAAACTCTCCATATTATAATAAATATACTCACCAAAGCAGGTTATAGGCTTCATGTTCACCAAATGCGCCCTTCTCTTCAGCCGTTTTATCAGTGCGATGTTTACTCAGGTATGGATATGATCTTGAATATTTTTGCTTTTCGTGAGGATAAGTTTTAGGGTAAATACCATGCAAAGTGCTTTTCAAGAAGTGCAATCAATTGATTTTGTAGATATAGGTTGTAGTGGTTCGTTAGAGGAAAAGTGGGAGCAACTATTTCCTCTGTTATCGTATACTGGATTCGATCCAAATTCAGAAGAATGCCAACGTTTGAGTAGCCTTCCTCACCCGTACAAGAGTGCGAAATATTTCCCCTATGCTATTGCTGGCGAAGAGGGAACAAAAACAATTTACTTGACGGAAAGGGTTGGCTGTTCGTCGCTACTACGCCCAAATCACCAGTGGCTGAACCGTTTTTCATATCACGATTTATTTAAAGAAACGGGAACAAGTTCTGTAGTGTGTACGACTCTTAACGCATTAGCGAACAAAGAAGGTTTGAAAGCCGATATTATCAAGATTGACACTCAAGGGCTGGAATTGCCAATATTACAGTCTGGCGATTTAGTTTTGAAAAATGCGTTTTGCGTAGAAACTGAAACGGGATTTTTAGAAAATTACATAGGGGAAACGACTTATGCCCAAATAGATGAATTTATGCGCTCGAAAGGGTTTATGATGTTTGACATCAAAATTTATAAGGTGGGGCGGAAGAATTCTCTAATTGAATATGGGAAACAACAACCGCTTTGGTGTGAAGCTTTGTGGTTGTTCGATCTCATCGGCCAAGGAAAAAACCCTTCTTTGGAGGAAGCCCTTAAATATTTAACTATTTGTAGGGCAATGAAGTGCTTTGATTATGGATTAGAACTGAGTAGGTATTTTAAAGATCTGGGAATTGTAGATAGAGATATGCTAAATTATCTGGAAAAGCCGGAAAACTGGATAATAAAACCCAAACCACCCACATCAACATTGGGAAAAATTTTGAGATGGCTTCCAGAAGATATAAATAAGAGACTGATGTTTGGATTAAAACAAATTATTGAGGAATAACTAAGTAAAATATGAATGTACTTCAGATCAATCAGTCTGATACTATAGGGGGAGCGGCGATCGCGGCATACCGACTGCACGAAGGGTTGTTAGCTCAAGGTATTGACTCGCGGTTGCTGGTGGGAGAAGTCAAAACAAGCAGCGATCGCGTGGCTGTTGTAACCCGCAAACCGCCCATAGAAAACCAAATTTATCGCTTTAGTTGGCGTCTGGGCTTTAATCATATTCACCTTGTTAGCAGCTTTGATATTCCCAAACACCCTTTTTATCAAAAAGCAGATATTCTCAACTTTCACAATCTTCATACTGGCTACTTTAATTATCTGGCAATTCCCTCATTAACCGCTACAAAACCAGCGGTTTTTACCCTCCACGATATGTGGAGTTTTACAGGTCATTGCAGTTATAGTTATGACTGCGATCGCTGGAAAATAGGCTGTGGAAAATGTCCTTACCCGGATATACATCCAGGGATTAATGTAGATAATACCAGCATAGAATGGAAGCTGAAAGATTGGGTATACAGTCGCTCTAATCTCGCAATTGTGGCTTTGAGTAAATGGCTTTACAACGAAGCCAAGCAGAGTATGCTCAACCGCTTTCCTATTTATCACATACCCAACGGCATCGACACGGAAGTTTACCGACCGCTCGATCGCAAAGAGTGTCGTTCCCTGCTGGGTATACCGACAAACAAAAAAGTTATTATGTTCTCTGCGGCGAGTCTCAAAGATCCGCGCAAAGGCAATGACCTGGTATTGAAAGCGCTACAAAGCCTGCCTGCATCGCTAAAAGCCGAAACCGTACTTTTGATTCTCGGTGATGGCGGTGAAGCGATGGCCGAAGCTGCCGATTTGCCTACTGTCAATCTTGGCTTTGCCAGTGGCGATCGCCTCAAAGCCATTGCCTATTCTACTGCCGATGTATTTGTTTTTCCCACCCGCGCCGATAATTTACCGCTGGTGTTGCAAGAAAGTATGGCTTGTGGTACGCCGATGGTTTCGTTTAAAATAGGCGGAGTTCCGGATCTGGTACGTCCAGGTATCACTGGCTACTTAGCAGCCCCGGACGATATCGAAGACTTTCGTAACGGTATTGTCCAACTATTAGAAGATGAAAATTTACGCGAGCGCATGAGCCAGCAGTGTCGGACGATCGCTCTTCAAGAATACTCTCTGGAACTACAGGCTCATCGATATATTGAATTGTATCGTCAATTGTTGCACAATTAAACTAAATTTTAGTTGCTAGCACTTGCTTTATTTATATTATCATGCCACCCATCGCTAAAGCTCTAACTCTCAAAGACTTACCCGCTCCACCGCCCGATCGAACCGGGTGGCCTTGGACTGAGGAAAGTCAACCATTGCCAGACCGAATGCCCGATCGTTCTGAATGGCCCCGAATCAGTATAGTTACTCCCAGTTATAACTATGGCCACTTTATTGAGGAAACAATACGTTCTGTACTGCTCCAAGGCTATCCAAATTTAGAGTACATTATTATTGATGGTGGTTCTACCGATCGTACAGTTGAAATTATCAAGAAGTATGAAAAGTACATAACATACTGGGTAAGCGAACCAGACGAAGGGCAGACAGATGCTATCAATAAAGGCTTTCAACTGTGTACAGGCCAAATTTTTGCTTGGTTGAATGCAGATTGCTCTTACACTATTTCAGCACTAGAAAAAGTAGTCAACTATTATTTAAACGGCTACAAATTGATTGCTGGAGGATGCGTTGTTGTCTACAATGATGGTCGCGAAGAAGCTGTATATTCTGTACCCACAGATTTTGAACGTTATCTTAAGTTTTGGATTGCAGGTTGCGGTTTCACCCAAGCTGATGTTTTTCTTGACAAAGAGCTAGCAGATGATTGTTTCCCCTTAGACAAAAAACTTTATATGGTCATGGATTACCAATACTTTCTGAGAGCCCTTAGCAAAAACCCCAAACAAATTTATTTGCAGCAAACTTGGTCAAAAGACAAGCTACATGGAAGTAACAAAACATTGATTCCTTATGAAGGAGGAATGGCAGAGTTTAGTCGAGTAGCTTTAGCCGAATCGACACAATTACCTTTGATTCGGCGCATAATTTATAGAATGGACGTAAAAGATTACTTAGTTATCCATTCTTTGACAGATGGTAAATATCCAGATGGGAAAGTGGGTTTATTGACGGCTTTATTTGCCAGACCAACTCTGCTACGGTGGCCAGTTTTTTGGAAGATGGTTATAAAAGCAATTTTCGGCCAGAAAGTATACTCTTGGGTTATGAAATCGGTAGGCCGTTAATGCTTCTCCTAGTGCAGTGCCTACTTAATTGAGTCTAGAGAATCATTGGTGACAATAGGAATTTGGATAAATGTTATGAAAACAAGTTTATTAAATTATTATAGAGCTTGGTTTCCATTAAGTATCAGGGAGCGATTGCGCCCGCTCAAACATCCCGTCAAAACTTTGATAATCTCAGCTATTTCTAAAAGTTACATACTTATTAAAGCCAAGCCAATATGGTGTTACTAAAAGACCCTATACGACTAATAAATGTTGAGTACCGTGCAGCTAGGATGCAGGGATATGCTTTTTGTTCTGTGTATCGTGCAGCACTTCCTTGGATAGTAAAGCGTCCCATCGCCCAATCTCGAAAAGTTCCCGTGAAGGTCTACTCTTTTTCGTGCGATCGCGATTTACCGGAACAGGTAGCGAGTATTCGCTCTTTTGTCCGTTATGTAGGTATTCCTGACCAGTTCATAGTCGTTTCTGACGGTACTTATGCTCCCGATAGCTGTCAGTTGCTTCGCCAAATAAGTCCTTGTGTAGACGTAGTACATATGGACAGCTTGGTCAAAAAAGATTTAATTGAATGTTTGCGTAAATATGCAAATATTCATCCATTGGGTAAAAAGCTTTCTGTCTTAATGTCTATCCCTATTAACCAAACAACTATCTACGCCGATTCAGATATTCTATTTTTTCCGGGTGCTGATGAATTAATTAGTTTGGTAGAAATGGGCGATGGCCAACCCCGCTATTTGCTTGATTGTGCTACCGCCTTAGATGAGCGCTTGCTTGACAATGAATCAGAAAAAGCCAATCCCGTCAACAGTGGATTTATGTTACTAAACAAGCCATTAGATTGGGAGAAGCCTCTAAATCGCTTAGCGCAACTTCAGGAAATTCCTAACTACTTCACAGAACAAACTATGGTGCATTTAACAATGCACTGTAACAAAGCATTGCCTCTCGATCCCACCCGATTTTTAGTGCGTCGTGACGATGAGTTCATTTATGCAGATAAATATGCAGGTAAAACAATAGTTTTAAGGCATTATATTAATCCGGTTAGACATAAGTTTTGGTTGAGTACTAAAATATAATATTTGAACAATGGCTCAAACTTTAAAAATTCTGATGATACTCCATATGCCTTGGCATCGCGACTTGGGAGGTTCGCGAGTTCAACTGGAGTTGGCAGACGAATTTCGGGCAATGGGACATGAAGTGCAGAAATTCGACTATAACGATGCTTTTCCGGAAGAAAATTCATCTTTCTTGCAAAGATTAACTCGTCCCAGTTTTGCAAGTAAAGCAAAAGCTTTTGTGCAGGCAAATGCCCATCGGTTTGATATTATCGACGCTCACCAAGGCAATTTACCTTTTTCTAAGCAAGAATTAGGTATTAAAGGTTTACTTGTTGCCCGTTCCGTGGGATTATATGCCTTTTACGAGGAATTTGCCAAGCAAGAAAAAATTAAATGGCCACCAAAAAGAAAGAAAACTTTGATTGGAAACTGGCTGCGATCTTGGCTGTCTAGAAAGGAAATCTCTGACTGTTTGCCGAGTTTGCAAAACTGCGATGTTATCAACGTGCCCAATCAGGACGAACAAGCCTATGTCCGCGATGTGCTGGGTATGGGAGAGAAGTGTTTTGTCTTTCCCTTCGGACTCTCCCCAAAGCGACAACAAGCATTTGCCCAAGCGGTTCAACCTGCGGCGGTGCGGCTAGCTTCTAAGCAGGTTGTTTTCATCGGTACTTGGGGAGCGCGGAAGGGGGCTAGAGATTTTGCAGAAATTATGATGCGTACAAAGGCTAAAGTTCCAGATGCACGCTTTCTATTTTTAGGTACAGCTTTTAGCTCCGAAGCAATTTTCGCCGATCTCGATATGCCAGCTTGTGATTGGATTGAGATTGTACCCCGTTTTGCAGGCGAGGAACTGCCAAAACTTTTGAGTAAAGCAACGGTGGGAGCTTTCCCCAGTTACATTGAAGGATTTGGTTTTGCGGTATTGGAAAAACTGGCTTGCGGTCTTCCGACTGTGGCATATAATGTTCCTGGCCCGCGAGAAATGTTACATCATTTTGATGATGACTTGATGGTGACTGCTGGTGATTCCGAACAGTTTAGCAACCAGATAATCAAGCTGCTGACTTTGGATGAAGTGAGTTATTCTCAGCTTTCTCAACAGTGTATTGAAGTTGCACGTATTTTTTCTTGGAGTCAAATTGCTAAGGATACATTGGATGTTTATAGAAAGTTTTTAGGTGTGTAAAAAATCAATTGGAGAGATTTTTATGAATTCCAAACAAAAAGCGGTTCAAATTATTTGGCAATTGTTAAAATATTATCTGGGTGATGCTAATGCTTTAAAAATTATTAAGTTTTGGCTGCATTTACTACCTTCTAAATACGCATTTCCTTTAACATGGGTGACTCTATCTGAATTTCCAGTAAATTCTCAATCTGAATTTGAATATACCTACGGAACGGCTCGGCAATTCCCGCAGAGAATGGTAAAGGTTAATCCAAATTGTTTGCACGCTCGCTTTTTTGTGGTTAGCGGGTACTATGAGGAATATCTGACAAAAGAAATTATGTCGCCGCAAAGGAAAGGATTATTTGTTGATATTGGTGCTAATTTTGGTTATTACTCGGTTTTGTGGCTGCAAAAGGATGAAACGCGAGCGATCGCTGTTGAACCAGTCCAAGAATATGTGGAAATTTTGCATGAAAATCTCAAGGATTACGATTCTAGATATTTAATTTTTGATGGCTGTATAGGCGATCGCGATGGGGTAGCATTCTTGGATACTTTGGGAGAGCCCACGATGTTGAGTAAAGTGGTAGCTGATGCCGCTCGACCAAACACCCGTAGCGTTCCTATGCTGACTTTAAGCTCTTTGTTAAAGAAATACAATGAAGAAAAAATAGATGTACTTAAGGTTGACGCTGAAGGTTATGACATTAATATTTTAGAGAGTTGTAAACCTTTGTTTGAAGCGAAAGCTATCAAAACAGTGTTCTGGGAAACTGCAAACTCTCCAGAAGAAAAAAATATCATTGAGTTTTTGGAAAATTTGGGATATTCCAAAATATTGGATAAAGCATCGACAGGCTATGAGTTAGTTTCTAACTTGTAACTTCCTCCAAAGCGGTTTTAATTCGCGTTTGCACGGTGTTATCTTGTTCTTGAGTTAACGCTTGTTGTAAAGATGCGATCGCTTCAACTGTAGCAATTTCTTGCAGGGAAACTGTAGCTGCATAACGCAGCGCCCAATCTTCCGTTTTCAACAATGCCCAGGTTAGTTTTTCGATCGCACGCTTAATCATTTCTAGGTCGCCAGATGTACTGCCGATGCGTCCCAAACCCCGCGCTGCAACTCGTCTGACATTACCCTGACAGTGATTTGCTACTTCCACACCCACCACTTCCAGCAACAGATCCAAAGCTCTACCGTCGCCAATTTTAGCTAAAGCTTGAACGATATAAGCTTGCAGTCCGTGATCCGCAGAAGCTCGGAAAGCAGCGATTAATGGTTCTACAGAGTGTGGCGCAAGTTTCACCAATCCTTCCACCGCCGCAGCTGGTACAGAAGGATGATGATGGCTCAAAATTTCTATGAAAGCAGCGATAATTTCTTCTGTATTCTCTACAGTGGTTTTCCTAGCAGATAAAGTTTGAATTAAACTCACTGTATCAGTGGGAGTTGAGGCACGACGTAACTGCTGAATTAACCAAGCAATATCTAAATCTCTAGACCCTTCGCTATTGTTGATGTTAAGTGCGTTCATACTTAAAATGCTATTTTTTTTTTAGTTTGGCAAAGAATTGGTTTAGCTCAAAGTTGAATCAACAAATCATCTATTGCGCCCAGCAATAAGCGGGTTGTTTTTTGCTTTTCTACTTCATCCGAGCGATCGCTACTTAATACAGATTCTAAAATTCGCTTCAAATTCAACAGCTTTAGACTATTAGCCACCTTAGCATTAATAATTGCTTCTGCTGCTTCTATGTGACCGATCGCTCCCAAATCGAATGCTGCTGCCCAGCGCAAATACATATTTGGGTGAGTCAGATTTTTAATAATTCGTTCGATGTACTGAGGCTCTTTAGTAAAAATATATAAATATCGAGCGGCAGCACATTGAACGCGCTCAGAATTGTGTTCCAGAAATCCCTCGATTTGCTTTTGTGCTGACCAAACTTGTAAAGTTCCCAGCGCTTCAATCAAAGCTTCCAACGGTTGCTCGCCTTCCGATCCTAAGAGTTCCAGCAAAGGTTTTTCTGCTCTTGAATCGCCAATAGCTGCTAATGCTTGAATCGCTGCTTCTCGCAGTTGCAAATCTTCGCAGTTCAATGCCTCCAACAATGCAGGCACTGCTTGCGTATTTTTCAATTGACCGAGAGCCCTTGCTGCTTGACGCCGCAGGGGATATCCGCCTTGGGGAGTGCGATAGCGATCGTCTTCTAGCGCCTCGCAAAGTACGGCCCAAGCTTCTTCAACTTGATGCTTGCCTAACCACCAAGCAGCGTAATAGCGAATTTGATTATCGTCTCCTTTTAAGGCAGCGATCGCAGCTTCTTTAGAAAGGATTAACTCTGGGGGTGAAGTAGCAGTCATAGCAAAATTTTTAGATAAACATTAGGGACTATAGACAAGCAAAATTCAAAAGTCAAAAGTTAAAAAAATATTACTTATTTTAACTTTTGGCTTTTGACTTCCCAGTCTCCAGTCCCTACTTACTCAGGCTTGTTCAATTTTGACTATCTTACCACCACGACGGTGAATTTCTTGGTAAGTCGTCGAAAGTTGGTCGTAAGACACGGTATAAACCCGCTTGCTCTGACGCACTGCTACCTTAGAGCTTACGCCACCGACAACCGCTTCAATTCTGTACACTCTGGCATCTCCACGTACAGCCGCGCTGGTTAAAGTTCCACCGACCGCCTCAGAAGATCTGCCTAATACTGACAGCGGTGCCCTAATTGAATTAGGCAAATTCATCGACACTTTTTGCCGCAGTCGGGAATTTTTGCCGCCAAACTGAGCGTTATCGCTGTTAGCGCTACCCCGGAAAAGCTCAAATATCCGGTTGTATCCAACGGTTTTCATTCCTGGCAGCGACTGAAAACCACGGTAAAAGGGAACCACATAATTCCCAAAAGCATTGTCGTATTCTGCACTGTAGAGATAAGAATCGATCTCTGCTTCGTAGCCTTGAGAATTATACAAGTCTACATGGTAGGCAATTTCCGACTGGTCGTAGGGAGCGCGTCCCAACAAATGCTTGTAGTTGAGCTCGATAAAACGAACTTGCGAATTATTGTAGAAAAAGCGCTCTTTGTAAAGTTCGGATTTAGCCAAAATCTGGATAAATTGCCGCACGTTGATTGTGCCGTTACGTAACAAAGCTTCGGCACTGGTGAATGATTCGCTGGCATAAACCCCTTGGCGACCAAATACTTGATCGTAGGCTACCCGGAATATTGCTCGCAATTCATCTTCGCTCCAGTTCGGGCGAAGTTCAACTTTTCTGCCAGTTTCCGAACTAATTCCCAGCCGCTCTTCGACCGCTAAACTGCTCATTTTTTAAGCTCCCTTGCAAATTTTTGGCTTTCCATCCACTTTTTATGAATCAGGGTCTGGGAAACAGACAATTGCTGCTATCAGGCATTAGTTATCAGTCATTAATTATTATTTAGTGTTCGCGTTAATTGCTGATTCTCTTAACAATTAACTGCCAACAATTACTAATGACCGATTTCCAATAACCGACCGCTCGACGATTGCCTATATCTCAGACCCAAAAGCCTTCTTAGCTTAAAGCGTTGATGGCATAGTTGATGTAGTTGTTGGCTTCACCAGCCGCATCACCCGATAGACCGTGATTGTCGCGGACGAATTCCAGAGCGGCAACATACCAGCTGGGAGACAGACCCAGGGCAGCGTTGAGTTCTTTGACACCAGCTACTACGTACTCATCCAAGGGGCCAGTACCGCCTACTACACAGCAGTAGCTGATAGTACGCAGGTAGTGGTCGATATCGCGCACGCACTTGTTTTTGCCTTCTTGGGTAGAGGCATATTGCGGGCCTTGCATTTGAGTGGTGTAAGGGAATTTTTGATAAACGTGATTGGCTGCTGCTTCAGCCCATTTTTTGCCATTAGCGGCGAATGCACGAGATGCTTCCAAACCAGCTTTAGCGCGGTTGAAACGACCAAAAATCGCTTGCAATTCGGTGTTGCTGACGTATGCGCCACGAGAATCTGCTGCTGCAATTGCTTCGGTCAAGGGGGTTTTCATGATGCTTTTATACTCCTATGTTGTGCGAAATGATTTCAAAAGGTGTAAGTCGGTGACTTTTTAGGCAACAGCCGCAGCAGCGCGATCGAAGTAGCCAGCTACTTCAGACATCAAAGAGCTGCAATCGCCTTTGGTGATACCGTTGGGATTGTTAGCGATCGCGATCGCTGCATCTTTCATCTTTTGAATGCCAGAAGCAACAACATTTCCAGGAGTGCCGAGAGCTTGATAGGTTTCGCGCAGACCGTTCAAGCAGCGATCGTCCATAACGCTGGCATCGCCTGCTAGCACTGAATAGGTAACGTAGCGCAAAATGAAGCCCATATCGCGAATACAAGCAGCTTGGTTGCGGTTGTGGAAGCAAGCACCGCCAGCATTAAAAACTTGAGCATTTTCGGCTACCAAAGCGCGATAAGCGTTGGCAACAATCGTCGAAGAGTTGGCGGTCAGGCGGTTGACTGTATCTAAACGCTTATTGCTGTCGGAAACCATTGCCGAAAGAGCATTAATTTCGTCGTCGCTCAGGTAAGCGCCCTTTCTGTCAGCTTGTTCTACAACTCTGGAAAAAGCGTCAAGCATTTTGTCAAGCTCTCCTAAAATTAATTTACTTTTATCCCTCCAGACAGTTATTTAACTGCCTTGATTTGAGAGATTACAGCTTAAAAGTAAAAAAATTGGGGTAGAAATCGAGTAAAAAGCGAGAATATGTTTTAATGAGTATTAATTCCTAAGTAATTATTCTCAAACCCACACAATCACACTTTAGGCTAATTTGTCAATAGCACGATCGAACGATCCCAGAAACCCGGTTTTTGAGAAAAATAGGGCTTCTGATCTATGTCGAACTTACCCTAACGATTAATTCGTTCAATTAAATCGATAATTGCATCGCAACGAAATTTTTTAACTAAATCCGTCAAATATTGGGCTAAAAAAGCTTCTTCTGCTGGAATTTCGGCAATTAATTCCAAAATACGGTCATTATCGATAGAATCAGCCGCCTCGTATAGCTGTGTTATCCACCCAGAAGGCATTACAGTTAGAGATTCCGGTTCTAGCTGCTTTTGACTTTCTCTAGATTGGGTGGAAGTAGTAGATTGCGCTTCTGAGTAAACGTAACGCACCCCCAAGTAAGTGGCGAGCTTTTCCAAGAGTACTTCTTCTCGAAAAGGCTTACGCACAAAATCATCGCAACCTGCTGATAAAACGGTGATGCGATTTTCTTCAAAAACACTGGCAGTCAAGGCAATAATTACGGTAGCTTGACCTTTTAAATGCGCTTTAATATATTTAGTCGCTTCGTACCCGTCCATCACGGGCATTTGCATATCCATTAATATTAGATTTGGTTCCCAACTTTGCCACTCTTCAATAGCTTGTTGACCGTTTTCTGCTGCACGCACGTCGAACCCAAGTGGGGAGAGTAGATGAATCAAAAGTTGGCGGCTTTCCCAGCGATCGTCTACTGCTAAAATGCGATATTTTGGTTGATTGGGAGCTAATGCGATCGCTCTCTTACTTGACTGGTAAGTTTGAACTTCTTTCGCTTCTACCAGCTCAACTTTGACATCAAATTTAAAAATAGTTCCCTCACCCAACACACTATTAACAGTAATATCCCCTCCCATCAGTTGTACGAATTGTCTGCTTATCGGCAAACCCAAACCAGTACCTTGCTCCGAATTTCTTCCCGTTTCTGTTTGCACAAAAGGGTCAAATAAAGTATCAAGCTCGTGGGGCGCTATACCAGGGCCGGTATCTTCTACTTCAAACAAAAGCTTGCGGGATTTTGTGGCATTTTCGCTTACAATTTCTGCTAAATCATTTCCCGGCATCACGCGCAATACCACACCTCCCGACGAAGTAAATTTGATGGCGTTGCCAATCAGGTTAATTAAAACCTGACGCAATTTATTTTCATCTGTTCGCAGGTATTGCGGAGTATGGGGAGCGCAATCAAAAATCAGCTGCAATCTTTTAGATTCAGCTTTGAGTTGCAGCATTTCTTTGATCGAATTGAGCGTAGAAATTAAATCAAAGTTATTCTCATTGAAAGCGATTCTGCCAGCCTCAATTTTGGACATTTCCAATACATCATTAATCAGCTGCAATAAATGCTCTCCGCTGCGTTCAACTATTCCCAATTGTTCCCGCTGCACTTGATTGAGGCTATTGTCGCGGGCAAGCAGTTGAGTGAAACCCAGGATAGCATTGAGTGGGGTTCGCAATTCATGGCTCATCTTCGAGAGGAATTCGCTTTTAGCTTGGTTGGCGCGTAAAGCAGCTTCTTTAGCTTTCTCCCAAGCTGCTTCTGCTTGTTTGCGATCGCTAATGTCGCGGGCCACCCATGTCACCGAATTATTTGGTAGCGGTGAAATGCTGGCTGCAAACCAAATTTCCCGTTCGCCGACGGACAGACTGTAATCAAAGTTGATGGTTTCTTGGCTGTCTAATGCTTGCCGAACTTTACCAAACCAAGTATTGTTTTTGTCTTGAAAAAATTGTTCTATGGTTAAGTTAACAAGGTCAGTTTCAAATTTATAAAAGCGACCGGGATTTGTTGGCACTGCGGTGATTTCTTCACGATCGTTAACAATTAATACAATCTCAGACATTGCCTCAAATATTGTCCGAATTTGCCTCTCGGAAGTGCTGAGCTTTTGTTCTAGTAAGTTGCGCTCGTTAATTTCTTGTTGCAGTTGGGCATTAGCTTTTGCCAATTCCGTTGTGCGTTCCACCACCTTCTGTTCTAGAGATGCGTTTAACTCTTCCAGTTCTGTTCTAATTTTTTGTAAAGTCTGATTTTTATAAATTAATTCTTTATCCTGAAAATAACTGCGAATTGCTTCTGTAACTGTCAAACAAAGGTCTGTTTCGTCCCAAGGCTTACCAATGTAACGATAAAGATTAGCATGATTCAGCGCATTACCCACTGCTTCCGTACTAGCTTGTCCGGTCAACATAATCTTCAAAGTTTTTGGGTACAGGGAATGAATTTTGATTAGCAGTTCATCTCCTTTTATCCCCGGCATTATTTGGTCGCAAATAATTAGAGGTATCTCTATATCATCTGCTTGTAATTCTGCCAAAATTTCTAAAGCTTCTTCGCCGTTTTCAGCTAGTTCAATGTCAAACTCGCTTAATAAGTGATTATTTAGCTGATCCCTAAGACTAACCAGTACAACCCTTTCATCGTCAATGCAGATAATCGCACCTTTACTCATTGCTTTCCTCCAACCCCGATTTGAGGATTTGGATTAAAGTTTCTTCATCCCAAGGTTTGGGTATATAGCTATGGAGGTTTGCATACTTTCGAGTTCGTTCTATGGCTTCCTCATCCGCTTGTCCAGTCAATAATACCGTCACAATGTTAGGAAATTGTTGGTGAACTTTAATGAGAAATTCATCTCCTTTCATATTCGGCATTAGCCAATCGGAAACAATTATAAGAATTTTGATATCTTCTTGGTTTAATTCTTCAATAATTTCCCAAGCTTCGTCAGCACTTTCTGCGAATTCGCAGACATAGCGCTCGCCTAAATAATTAGTTAATTGATCTCGCAGACTTAACAGTACAATTCTTTCGTCATCTACACATAAAATCGCTTTTTTGACCATAACACTACCTCGCCTTAAATTTATTTAATGGGTAGCCATACGCGAAAGGTTGTTCGACCTGGTTCGCTCTCTAACTCAATTTTACCGTGATGCTCATCAATAATCTTGTGGGTAATATGTAACCCCAATCCGCTACCTTCTCCATGAGGCTTAGTTGTAAAGAAAGGTGTAAATATTTTATCTTTTATTTCTGGTGGAATGCCACAACCAGAATCAGTAAATTGGACTACAATATGATTATCCCGTTCGGATACATCTATTCTCAACTTGCCCTTGCCATTCATGGCTTGGATAGCATTATGAATCAAATTTGTCCAAATTTGATTGATGCCTTCTGGATAACATAGTATGGCTGGTACGTCTTGATAATTTTTGATTACTTCAATTCCTTGTTTTAACTGATTGCGATAAAGAGTAAGAGCGATATCTATTCCTTCTGCAATCTTAGCTTTGGTCATTTGCCCAAAATTTTCTTGACGGGCGTAATTCTTAAGAGCTAAAACAATTTTTGAGGCTCGCTCGCTAGCCATTATAATATTCTGAACGTTATTTTGTTGCACTGACCAATAAGAAGCTGCTTCTAAAATTAACTTGTAATTGGGAGAGTGCAAAAGATGAATAAAAAGCTCGACATTTTGAGTAATACCTATTTTAATCAGAGTAGAAGCAATCGCATCTGCATCTTCAATACCTTGGGCTTCTAATTCTTTTTTTAGGGCGCGTTTAAATTGCCGTTCTTCTTTGAAAGAAAGGTCTTGAGGGTTTTGACGAACAGTTTCTAATAAAGCAAACAATTGAATGCGATCGCCGCTATCTAGCTGCTCGAAAAGCTGGGGCAATTGGCGAATTGATTTTTCTAATGCAGTGGAAATATTACTAATTGAAGCTCGAATAGCTCCCAGCGGAGTGTTAATTTCGTGAGCTATACCTGCAATTAGCTGTCCTAATGCTGCCATTTTTTCTGCTTGAATCAATTCTTCTTGCGTAGATTTGAGATTGCTAAGAGCTTGTTGCAATTCTTGGTTACTCGCTTGCAGTTGAGCCGTGCGTTCTTGTACTCGTTGTTCCAGGAAGGCGTTGAGACGGCGCACTTCCGCTTCGGCTTCAATGCGCTCGTTAAGAGCTTGCTGAAGTTGAGCGTTAGCAAGAGTTAATTCCAGAGTTCGCTTTAAAACTTCTGCTTTTAAATATTTCTTGGCATCTCGCAAGGCTTCCTCTACTTGTTTGCGTTGCGCGACTTCCTGTTTCAACTCTTGGGTTGTTTCAGTGATAGTTTGCTGTAAAATTTGCACGGTGGAGTACATTTCCACAGGATCTAAAGCTTGCAATAGAGTGCTTTGGGTGATGATTCCAGCTAAATATCCGCGCTCGTCAACTACTACCAAGCGGCGGATGCTGTGCTGCTGCATGATTTGATTGGCTTGCCACAATGTAAAATTGAGCTGCGCGAGAACCAGAGGGGAACTCATCACTGCTGTGGCTGGTGTTTGAGCGATATCCAACCCTTTGGCTTTAAATTTAACAATATCTCGTTCGGTGATGATCCCAATAGGTTTTTGAGGTTGGTTAGCTGTATTTAGCTTAAACTTTCTTTCCAATAACAAATTTTCTTCTGTTTCTTCACCCTTTTGTCTAGACGGGGAGGAATGGGTAGTGGCTTGTTGGCAAATGACAATGCAGCTTTTGCGGTGGGTCGCCATCTGCCGCGCTACCTCAAAAACCGAAACCTCGGTACTAACAGAGATCGCTTCGGTTGTCATAATTTCCCTAACGCGCCGCATTTGCAGCAAATCGCTGGGTTTGAGGATTGCCCTTAAACTTTGTGGAGTGATAACGCCGACCACCTTTTCGTCTTCGTCTGTGATGGGCAAATGACGAATTTGGGATGAGCGCAGCAAAGCTAATATCGAGAAAATATCGTTGGCTTCTGCAATATTGAGGGTAATCAATTGCCGAGTCATCACCTGAGAGATCGGAATGCCCTCTAAGGAGATTTTGTTGGCGGTGATTTTCACAACATCCCGTTCTGTGAAAATACCGAGTACTTTATGTTGGATGCCGACTAAAACATAACTGGAGCTCGAGTTGCTCATAGCAGCGATCGCTTCCAGGGTGGAAGTGTTGGGAGGTACGATCGGGGGATAGCGATCGATCGCCCGCTCTATAAAATTTTTCGGCTCGCAAAAATCTTGTTCCATCGATGAGTGCGGATGACAACTAATTGCCAATGTAAAACATTTTTACCTACACCCACGAGCTTCGATATTTATCTTTTTTGCTTAATTTTTTGCCCAACGCAGAGCCAGCATAGTGATATCGTCAAATTGAACCGTATCGGCGATGTGGTCGCGCAAACTTTTTTCAATGCTGTCCACTAAAGCATTTGCACCAGTTGTCGGCTCTTGGGCTAAGGTTAGCAACCTTTGCTCGGTGAAAAATTTACCTTCTGGGTTGTGAGCTTCCGGTACGCCATCGGTGTAAGTTAATAAAATATCACCAGGTTCTAGCTGAACTTGTTGAGTTTTAAACTTCGCGTTAGGCATCATACCCACGGCAGGGCCAGTCGGCTTCAAGCGGTTTTTCACCCCAGACTCACCAATAATAATTGGTGGCTCGTGTCCACCATTGACATAAGTCAGCAAACCCGTGGCAGGATTTAGCACACCAAAAAACATAGTGGCAAACATACTCATCTGCCAGTGAGTTTTGGCGATGTAATTGTTGGTAAGGGAAACTGCTTTGAGAGCGTCGATTTCTGCCGAATAGTCAGCTTTATGAGGTGCGATCGCATCGTCTGCTGAGATAGCCGGCTCTCTCTTCAGCACATCCGATTCTTCTAAGCGAATTTGGCCGGAAAACAGCCGCATTAAGCTGCGGAACAAAGCCATAAACAAAGCGGCACCCACGCCTTTGTCACACACATCAGCAATCACCAAGCCCACATAGTCCCCTGGCAGTGTGAAAGCGTCATAGAAATCCCCAGCTACTTCGCGGGCGGGGTAGAAACAAGCCGCAATTTCCCACCCAGAAGGCTGAATTAGTCGATCGGGCAGAAAATCTCTTTGCAAAAGGCGACCTTTTTCCAGTTCGTTTTGCAACGCTAGTTTAGTCTTTTCTAACGAACTGTAAGATTCATCCAGTTTGGCGTAGAGTTGGGCATTTTCTAGCGCTAAGGCGATCTGTTCCGCTGTTAAGAGCATTTGCAAAGCTTGTTCCGAGTTAAAATGACCGACCTCGCTGTCAAGCAGAGTGAGAATGCCCAGCAACACTTCGCCTCTGAGGATGGGAACAGCTAGCGCCGAACCAACCTTGTAAGGCTGATTGGGAAACTCAAACCAACGGTCATCGAGTCTGGTATCAGCGATCAATCCTACTTGACGGTTGCGGATCGTCCAACCTGCCAGCCCCTTATCCAGAACAGCTCCAATTAGTTGAGTGCTTTCCTCCGCAGTAGTGTCCTTGCGCGTTAGGATACTGGCGGTGACAGCACCATCGCGATCGAGCAAAAACAAACTGCCTCTCTCTGCGTCCGTCAGTCTGGTGGCAACCTCCAGGGTTTTTTTCAAAATACCCGTCAGCAGGTGCTTTTCGGCTGAGCTTCGCGCCATTTCCACCAAATTCTCCAGCAGCTCGCTTTGCGCCTTAAAAGCAGCTTCAGCGCTTTTTAGCTTTGCTACCTCTTGGCGCAGCGATTCCAATTCTGCCAGCAGCTCTTCTTTTGAATTATCGCGATCGCTCATACAACTATTTTTCTTGTGACCGTTTTACAGCCAACATAGTAATGTCGTCAAACTGATCCGCTTTGCCAATGTGTTGCTTTACCTTTGCCTCAAGAGTTTCCAGCAATGAGATTGCAGAAGAAATCGGCGGTTCCACCAGCGAGAGCAGTTGATTTTCTGTAAAGAATTTCGCTTCTGTATCTTTAGCCTCTGGAACACCATCAGTGTAGCTGATCAAAATATCTCCTGGCTTTAATTGAGCTTGTTCGACTTTAAATTTTAGGTTAGGCAGCATTCCCACCGCTGGCCCTGTGGGTTTGAGGCGTATTTTTGTACCATCCGGACTCATGATAATGGGCGGTTCGTGACCGCCATTGACGTAGTTCAATTCTCCGGTTTTGGGATCGAATACGCCAAAAAACATAGTGGCGAACATATTTGTCCGGCTGTGGTTGGTGGCGATGTAGTTATTGGTAAACTCCATCGCATTTTTTAGAGCTGTGCGATCGTCAGAATAATCTTGTTGTGCGATCGCCCGAATCAAACTGCGGAACAAAGCCATAAATAGAGCCGATCCCACTCCCTTGTCGCAGACATCGGCAATTACCACACCTATTTTGCCATCAACTAGAGGGAAAGAATCGTAGAAATCGCCTGCTACCTGACGAGCGGGTTCAAAAACTGCGGCAATTTCCCAACCTTCTGGCTGCGGTAGCGTTTCTGGCAGAAAATCTTTCTGAATCTGCCGTCCTTTTTCGATTTCGCTTCTCGCCATTGCCGACTTGACTTGTACGTCAATCAGTTCTTGCAATTGCTCTGCCATTTTATTGAAAGCAACGCCAAGAGTTCCCAGTTCATCTTCTCGGTCAATCTTGACTCGGCGGTCTAAATTACCTGTGGATATTGCTTTTGCTTCCACAGTCAGTTCCTTAATCGGACGCACCAGAGTGCTAGCCAACCACCAAGTTATACCGCCAACTGCCAAAGCTCCGAACACTGCCAAAACCGAAGCAAGTTGTCCAAAGCGCGTTGCTTCCTGCAACACTTCGCTCTCTTGCTGTTTTACTACCACACCCCAGCCATTTTGTAAAGGAATGATATAGGAGAGCCAATTTGTGCCTTGATCGGTGAAGGAAAAATTACCTGTTTTCCCTTGTAACAAAGCTTTCACTGCTGGTTGGGTACTGACGTTGAGAAGTTTAGCCGTAATTGATGGGTCGGGATGAGCGATCACGACACCCTTGTTATCTACCAGAAAGGCGTAACCGGTTTTTCCCAAACTAACTGTACCGACTTCCTTCGCTACTTCTGTCAAGTCTGTACAGGAAACTACTACTCCCTTTATGGGTCTCGGTGCTTTGTCCTCCCTAATCGGAGTGGACAAACATAGGCGCGGTTTATTCGTTGTACGGCTGATCAGGGTCTGACGAGTGATAGTCTTTCCGGCTATTGCACCCTTGAACCATTCGCGATCTTTATAGTTAGATGTATCCTGTTTGTCGCTAGTCGATGTAACTTTGCCTGTTGTGTCAGTGGCGGTCAGCGTAGAATTTTTATATACGCTCACCATCTTAGTTAGAATGGGTTTCTGCTTTGCTGAGTCCATACCGATAACGTCGGGTTGCTGGCTCAGGTTCCGCAGTGCCAGAGTTTTGCTTTCTTCCCATTTGCCCACAAATTTAGCTAAATTTTTGCCTTTATCGGCCAACTCTTTCTTTGCGTCTTTACGCAATATCTCGCCCGCGTACCAACTCGTCACTAATATGCCTATCAACATAGGAGGAATCACCGCAGCCAGTAGCAAGACTGTCATACGGAATTGCAAAGACCCGGAGAATAATTTTTTTATGTCCATAGTTTATTTTTAATTGTTTTTTTTGCAAATTTGGTATGTGAAACTTTAGTATACAGTGTTCAGCAGTCAGCAGTTGTTAATTTTTTTACTGCTAACCGCTGATATTTTACTACTGAGCATTAGCCGTGGTTCGCTTGACGACAAAGGTGTTGCGATTGCGATCGCCCACTCTTTCATAGAAGAACTTATCGACGCCTTGAATGGCCAGATAAACTCCTAACCCCCCAATAGGTCTCTGTTCCATTGGCAGACCAATTTTTTCTTCCTCCAAGGATAACTTAGGGAAAGGATCGAAAGCCGTTGCGGTATCCTCGACAGTAATAGTCAGGCTGCTATCGTCGAGATCGGCCATCATATAAACATCTCCTTGGAGATGGTTTTCTTCATAGCCGTGGATAATAATGTTGGTGGTTACTTCATCAACTGCCAAACGCAGTTTATAAGATGCTTTTTTATCCAATCCAGCTGCATCGGCAGCCGCCATAACGTATTGAGCGATCGCGCTCAAAGAGTCTAGATTTCCAGGTACAGTTAAAGATTCCATAGACAGCAGTCAGGTTTCAATCTTTCAGGATTAATTGGGAATTTCTGATTTCGGATTTTATATTTTTAATTTCCATCCAGAATTATTTTAGATTTTAGATTTTAGATGGCAAATTTAAAATCTAAAATCTAAAATCTAAAATCGGCAATCTCTAATTATTGTTCGTACTTTTCTGGCTCGTCTTTCTCCAACAAAATCACACCCTGAATGAAACCGGTCTTTTCCAAAGTATCCAGCACACCTTCTTGAGGAGCGACAACGTAGATGTCAACATCGGTACCCATCTTTTGCTTTGAAAAGATCAGCACCCGCAAACCTGCGCTGGCCATATAATTGAGCCCTGACAACTTCAAAACGAGGCGTTTTGCACCCTCATTAGCCGCTTTTTCCACTTCAGTTTTGAAAGTAGGTGCTGTACTCGCATCCAAATCTCCAGACAAAGTGATTATGCCAATTTTGACATTCGAGGCAGATGTTTTTGTTTCCAACGTTACGTCCAAAGCCATTATTTTCCCCTTATCTTAGTGAATTGATTGGAAATTTCAGATTTCAAATTTGAAATCTAAAATCTGAAATCGTTTCTTTTTCTTTGTTTTACTTACCGACGAGAATAAGCACAGAGCGCGAGCCCAGCAACAATCCCGACTGATTTTCCAGCATCGGTTCAAAGCCCGGTTCCCAGATATCATCGGGTGTAGGAGCTCCCGTGTTGGCAAAAACGTGCCACTTCATACCATCTGGCAAACCTGGGATTCCAAACCAAAGAGCTTCCCAGTGCATATTCATGGCGACGTAGACGTAGTTATCCTCAACCGTCCCCGCCTTCGCGTGTTTGCCGCAGAGCATAAAAGCGAGAGCGCGACCCGACCAATCTGCATTCCACGCCTGAGTGCCGTGCCAAGTAATATCGGCATAGCCGCTCCCCATATAATCCCTGTTGCTGAAGTGGTATTTACTTCTCAACACCGGATGAGCGTGACGGAAGGCAATACAGTTCTTGAAAAAGCGGAACAGGTCGGCGTTTTTCTCCAAAAGCGTCCAATCCTGCCAATTTAGCTCGTTGTCGTGGCAATAAGTATTGTTGTTGCCGTACTGGGTGCGTCCCACCTCATCGCCCATGAGAATCATCGGCACACCAGTAGAAACCATCAGCATAGCCACAGCATTTTTGACCTGCCGCTTCCGCAGAGCGTTGATGCCAGGATCGTCCGTTGGCCCTTCCCAACCGCAGTTCCAACTATCGTTATCGTTGCTACCGTCGTTGTTGTTTTCGCCGTTGGCTTCGTTGTGCTTATAGTTGTACGAAACCATATCCATCAGCGTAAAACCGTCGTGGGCCGTGATGAAATTAATCGATGTGGCTGGCCCGCGACCTTCCCAGGCATAGAGGTCTGGCGAACCGGTCAGTCTGGGTGCCATTTCCCCTGCGGAAGCATCGCCCTTGAGGAACTTACGCGCAGTGTCCCGGTATTTACCGTTCCACTCTGCCCAACGTCCGAATGCGGGGAAAGAACCGACTTGGTAGAGCCCACCAGCGTCCCAAGCTTCGGCAATCAGTTTGCACTTAGCCAAAATCGGGTCAAAAGCCAGAGTCTCTAACAAAGGCGGATTGGGGAGAGGAAAGCCCCTTGGGTCGCGCCCCAAAATCGAGGCCAAGTCAAACCGGAAGCCATCGATGTGATATTCTGATGCCCAGTAGCGCAAACAATCCAGCACAATGTTGCGGACGATCGGATTGTTGCAGTTGAGCGTGTTGCCGCAGCCGCTAAAGTTATAGTAATAACCATCCGGCGTTAGCATATAGTACGTCTTGTTGTCAATCCCCCGAAATGAAATATAAGGGCCGTACTCGTTGCCTTCTGCCGTGTGGTTGAACACCACATCGAGAATTACTTCCATGCCGTTTTTGTGCAGTTCTTTGACTAAAGTTTT
Source organism: Aerosakkonema funiforme FACHB-1375 (assembly GCF_014696265.1). Taxonomy (GTDB): domain Bacteria; phylum Cyanobacteriota; class Cyanobacteriia; order Cyanobacteriales; family Aerosakkonemataceae; genus Aerosakkonema; species Aerosakkonema funiforme_A. The sequence continues at coordinate 66,447 of NZ_JACJPW010000002.1, forward strand.
TAACTCATCAACCTGCATCCCCAGTTTGCCGGTAGCGGCGTAACCGGCCTTGGGTGCAAAAAACCCCACCGTACTGTAACCCCAGTAATTGAGCAGCGTTTCACCGGGTCTGACGGGATTGGGGCGCGAATTCTCAAATTCATCGAATTCGTAGACGGGCATCAATTCGATCGCATTGACGCCCAACTCTTTGATGTAAGGAATTTTGTCCTTAATGCCAGCAAAAGTGCCGGGATGCTTCACCTGGGAGGAAGGATGCTTGGTAAAGCTGCGGACGTGCATCTCATAGATCACCAAGTCTTCGGGCGGTATTTCCAGGGGACGGTCATCGCCCCAGTCAAAGTCATCTAAAGCGATGCGAGCGCGATGGTGATAAATATCGCTCCAGTCTGGCGTTTCTCCCCAAACATCCCGACCGCCAATCAGCTTGGCGTAGGGATCCATCAGAATTTTACTGGAGTCAAACCAGTGGCCTTCCTTGGGATTAAAAGGCCCATCCATGCGGTAGCCGTATTCGATATTTTCGTAATCCAGGTCGAATACGATCATGGAAAAAACATTGCCAATCCTGAATTCGTCTGGAAACGGAATTTCCGCCATCGGTTCCTTGGCGTGCTTTTGGAACAGCACCAAGATACAAGATTTGGCGTAAGAGGAAAAAATTGAGAAATTGACACCACCGGGCACTAGAGTAGCCCCGAAAGGAGATGGACGCCCCCGACGCAGCTTGAAGTCGCCGTATGTATGGGTGGGATGAATATCAATACGTCCGTAATCCATTGCCTACCCCTTGAGGATTTCTAGCCCCGAATCAACTGTGTCACATCTAGTGAAATACTCCAAGAAGCCAGTAACGGACATGGTGTCCTGAATTTGCTCAGAAATCCCCACCAGCACCAGTTTCCCTTTGTTACCATCTATCTGCCGATACAGCGAAAGCAGCATTCGCAAGCCTGCACTGGAGGTATAGGGAACCTTGGTCATATCTAGCAGAATTTTGCTTCCCGCCACGGCTAACGGTAAAATTTCCCCTTGGGCTTTGGGTGCGGTGCTGGCATCAATGTCACCGACCATTTCCACCACTGTTACTTCATCTGGAAGCGTCTTTATATTGATGTCCATTTTTTGATTTGGGATTTGCAATCTTGGATTTTCGATTTTCTTCGGAATAGGGAATAGGGAATTGCCAATCCCAAATTTTAGATTTTCGATTCATATTGAAATCTCAAATCTAAACTCTGAAATTGCGATTCCCCAATTCCCAATCCCATCCTCACCTATTTGGGAACGATTTGCACTTTAACTTTGACTCGTTCTTGCGTGTCTGGCAGCTTGACTGTCAGGCCATCGGCATCAAAATTGGTGTACTCTTCATCGTTAATCCAAACTTTACCAATTGCGATGCTGCCTGGAGGCAGAATATCTGGGGATACGCGCAGGGTATTGTCTTTGAACCCTCCCGGTATCGGCTTGAAGTAGAAGTCCATCGGGTGCTTGAAGATGAGCAAGTTTTGGTAAATTGCTGCCAAGTAGCACAATTCCGTCGAGTGGTAACCGCTCATGGAGTGGCTGCCCTTATACCGTTCCGTGCCCATCAGGAAAGGCAGACCGTTTGCCAGGACGTTGAAGTAAACGGCACCGTCGTCATGATCGAGGAAGTGGGCGTTGTAGAAGGCACAAGCTTCGCGGGCGTGACGCAAGTATTCGGGGTCTTTCTCAATACCGTGCAGGATCAAATAAGCTAGGATAGCTTGTTCTTGTTGCCACCAAGCTTTGCGATCGTGCCAAACAAAGCGGTGCTGTTCTTCGCCCTCACCTAAGACGCGCTCTACCACATCGTACCAACCGCCGCGCTGTTGGTCGCTGCCTGCTGCTGGCATGATCGAGGCAATCTTTTTGGCAAAGTCTACGTATTTATCTTTGGGTTTGAGGCTTTGCATCCGCATCAAGTTCCAGGCAATCTTGAGGTTGTGCCCAACAACAGCGCGGTTTTGTTGCCAACCCCAAGTTTTATCGTGGCTCCAGTCTTCGTAGAATTTTTCTTGAACAAAGGGGCTGTTATCGTAGTCAGGGAAGTAGGCTTCGATCGTATCGAAGGTGTACTCCAGCATATCGGCATATTTTTGTTCGCCGGTAGCCAGATACAAGTTGATCAGATACGCTGGTGCGTGGTCACCCACTGAGTTCCAATTCTTCCGACCTTGGTTGCGACCCAGCGATTCCGCACGCGGGTCGAGCGTAATTGGGTCGAGGTGGGAAAAATATCCACCCTTCTCTTTATCTAAATAGAATTTGTCAAACAAATCTATAGTCATGTCCGCATCTTTGAGGATGCGCGGGTCGCCACTAGCCCGGTAAGTTTGCATCGGGCCAGCTAAGGCGTAAATTTGTTCGTAAGCCGGGATACAATCGTAGTCGTCGCTAAACTCTGAGGTGAGGAGTTTTTGCTCGCGATTGCCGGTTACCTTAACACCGTGATACCAATAAATCAGGTTTTCATCAGGGTCGTAAAACCGCATATGATCCCGCAAGTATTCAGTGCCTTTTTCAGCAGCTTCTAGGAAGCGGTCATGGCCGGTCAGCATAAAAGCTGAGGCAAAACCGTAAACCAGTCGGGAAACAGTATCGGTTTCTTGCAAGAAGTCTTGCTGCTTTTTCGTACCAGCTAGGTTGAGCATGGTGCGATATTCGCGGTAGTCGATTTCCTTATTGGGATAATCAAATTGCCACTTCAGGTAAGAGTCAGCAATGGAGCGAACCTGTTTCACCCACCAATCCGGTTCTTCGTGGCGATATTTGTCGGGAGCTTCGCCGGGAAACACAAAAGATTTAACATCAAATTTGTGACCGTCGCCCTGGGGATAAAAGACACCGTATGCGAATACGTGTTGACCGGGAGATAATAATTCGCCAAGTCGTTGAGTAGCATCAATGTAACCTTCTTCCAAGTTCTGGGAAATCCGACCCCAGGTAGTTGGAGTTAAATGAGCTGTATATTCTCTCCCATCTGATGTTTTGATGCCAAATGATTTTTCTTGGCGGTTAAAGTGGGTGACATACCCCCCGATCGTATCGGAAAACGAAAAACTCATATGATCCATTGGAATCGCCTCCTGGATGAGTAAATTAACTTGTGGAAACTTTTATGCGATCGCCAGCGGGTTAACCGGCTGCTACCGTCTGCTTTTGTTCCGCTTTCTCAATTTCTGCTACGAAAGCTTCCATAAATTCGTCTACAACGCCTGGATGCTTACCCGTAATCAGATTGCCATCTATGACTAGATCGGCGGTAACTTCACCTTCGTATACTACGTCGCCACCTGCATTTTCAACATCGCAGATGATGTTGTGGGCACAGGTAACTTTGCGACCTTCCAGTAAGTCGCGATCGGCGCAGAAAAGCCATAAACTATGACAAATTGTGCCTAGTTTCACATTCTCCGCACTCATAGCTTTCCTGAGAAAAGCTACTGCTGGAGCTTGATTTTTTTGGCCTTTCTTTACGGAAACTTGATATCTCAGACGATCCATTGCATAGGCACCTATACAAATAATGCCTTTGTACTCAGATGGCTCGACATCGTTAATTTCTTTGGTGACTGTGACATGAAACTCAATTTGGTCATTTTCTGGGTTAGAGCCGAATTTTAATGATTCGTTTCCCCACAAGTGGGAAATGTACTCTACCTCATAACCTCGTTCTGGAAAGAACTCATTGAAGCGGCGATATTCGGTGGCATCGAAATGTTCTTCAACGATTACGCCGATTTTGCCTTTACTCTCAGATGTCATGCTTTTCTGACTCCTTGTTTGTTTGCATATTTGTGTAATCATTTTGCTGGATGGTGCGAACCCATTTTGGTAAGCAGCTTTCTTGCTGATAAAGGAAAGCTTTACTATTTACGGGTTGGCAACTACTTCGCTATTTCTGTTGTCCTGTTTCCAGCCAAACTACTTATTTTTGCTTTACAAACTATTTTCCACGTCGCCAGCCAATTTTTAACTACTATCAATCAACCCTATTCTCCTATGAAAACATCATTTTTTGCATCCCTCTCCATTCTTAACATAAATTAAATATTTCTTGAAATGGAAAGTTTTTTGGATTTGAAGTATTGACACAAGCAAATAGATTCGCTTCTGGATAGTAAATTTTTCCAGATTTTGAGGTTGTTTAACTTAATTTTATTGCTCACTTTATCTTGGCATCTGCTCTAGAGTGGAAACAACTAAACAAGATGTTATTTGAAAACTCAAATAAAATTTCCGCTCGTCAAATAAGGCAAAATTTGAAAGCGATCGACTGGTAGTTATAATTGTTGACTGGCCAGTGACCGTCTATCTAGTTTTGCCTTAAACGGAGGAACGTAAGACGCCTTAGTAGGGATAAGTGAAACTAAGTTTGACAACTAGAAGTTGAACGTAGTTCTAACCCCACCGATAACAATGTCTTCATTATCAGCATCTTGGTTAGGAGCTGTAATCCAAATCACCGATGGAGTAACGGAGATATTATTGTTCACCTGATACCTGTAGTAAGCCTCGATATGCAGGGATGTATCGTTGTCGAATGTACCGACATAGCGATCGCCCTTTTTGAAACCGGTCAGAGTAGGTTCCATACCGACAACTAAACCCCCCAAATTTCCCTGCTTAAACAAATCCGGAAATGCAACTTGAGCTGAATAAGTCCAAATATCAGCATCACCTTTGCCGATCAGCCTAGCTTTGATATAGTCAACCCAGCCACCAATGACGAATTTAGGGGTAATTTCGTAATATCCGCCCACATGATAAGCATTAGTAGAAACAGCAGATGCTTCATCGAACAACACACCTGGATCGTCAAAGCGATTTGCCAGGGCACTACCTATAAAACCATTGCCTCGGAAGAATTGACCGTTATTAAAGCCGAAATTGCCAATCTGACCGTCAGGAAATGTGCGGGTACCAAAGTAACCGTTCTGATATACACCTTGCAAGAAAAACTTCCGAACGGGATTGTAATTTATTTGGGCTGATGCTACATAATCGCCATTAAACAACCCAGCTTTAGAACCAGGTTCGTTAGCAAATGTCGATATGTAAGTTAAGGTTAGCACCGTTCCTTTAAACATCTCGTAATCGATGGCTAACCCAGCTCCACCACCGAGCAAATAAATAGGAGGTGCCTCAGCAAAAGTACTGGCAGGGCCATTCCCAACCTGATAGTATGGCAGGAACCGACGAGCTGTGAGCGGGTCAAAACGATACCGATTACCCGCAATCACGTTGACATTTATTTTATCGGTGAGTGGGAATTGATACTGCAAAGTGATGATTCTAGCAGCATCTCCGGTATCGCCGGACGCCGAAGCATCCGCAGCACCTTCGCGTGTTGAGCCGACAAATTTCCCCGCATTAGTTGTTGCCAAATCGGGAAAAACAGTGTTTGTAATTCCAATTCCAGTCAGCAACAAATCGCGACCGGTGAAGCTGGTTAAAATACCCAAATAGGCAATATGTTGAAAGATTGTTTCCGTATCACCTTCGCCCGAAAAATAAGCGTTTGTTTGAAATCTGATATTGCCCAGCAATCTGCTAGTGGTGCTGAATTGGGTTGCTTCCAGTTTCGCCGTGCGAGCTTCTAGGGAGTCCACACGACCTCGCAGTGTTGCCAGTTCGGCGGCAAATTCTTGCTGTAATCGTCGCAGACTGTTTAAGTCAGCCTCGGAAACGGAAGGTTTAACGGAGGAGATCAGTTCCTGAATTTTTTCCAAACAGGCATTTAACCCGGCGGCAAATTCGTAGCGGGTCATTGCCCGATTACCGCGAAAAGTGCGATCGGGATACCCTTCAATACAACCGTAGCGCTCAACCAAGCTCTGCAAGGCTTGGAAAGCCCAGTCTGTAGGTTGTACGTCAGAAAGCTGGGAAACTGAGGTAACTTGAGCTAAAGGGTTTTTTGGTTTGGATCTGTTCGTTCCATTTTGGAGCCTAGTATCGCTTTCGACAGCGGAACTTCTTGTCTGGGAATTTTGAGGAGCAGCCGTGTTTTGTGCAGTAACGGTTTCCTTGGAGTTAGGCTCAATCTCCGCTACCCTTAGCTGCTTTGTCTGAGTTGGCAATATGGATTGTTTGGTTTCGACGACATCAGGCAGCTGGGAAGGAGAATTTTCGCGATCGAAAGCAGTGCTTTTTAATAAGCTGGTGTTGTTAAATGGCGCTAAAAAACTAGAATTAGTTTGAATTGGAAAAGTGTTTGCCTGGATTGAGGCAACAGAAGCGGCATTTTCGCGTGGAAAAACAGCTACGTTTGGGTTAGCGTTAATCTCCGCTACGGCTGGCGACTGTGGCTCGGTTAGGATTAAAGTTTCCGCATTAATTTCAGGCTCAACAACTTCAGCATTTGCTGGGGTTTCTACCTCCGGTGACGAGGTTTCTGCCGCAGGCATTGCAGCAGCAGCAGATGCGAGAGTAGCTGCTGAAACTACAGAGATTAAAGAGGTACGCAAAAAATTCGTGTTTTTCCTAACTGCGGTCATTATTTTGGCTCTTTCTGAGTAATTTCCAGGCATTCAGCTAACTACTGAGTTCCAGAACAGAAAACCTACTCAACTTCTCTGACTGTGAACTTTGCGGCTTTTAACCCCAACTTTTTAGTTGGCAGTTGGGGCTAACTTATTCAAACACAACCTCAGTCTCAGTCGGCAAACACCGGACTGATGTCCATATATATCCGCAATTCTTGCACTTTATCGCCCTTAAAGCGAACTGTGTCGCAACAGGGAAGCGTAAATATTTTGCCGTCGTGGCGGAAGTAGGTGACTTCCATTTCGACGACTACGGTATCTTCTCCTATTTCCCAAATATTTTTAATGTGGTGGTGTACACCTTCGCACTTTTCTAGAAAACCGGTGGAAGCATTTTTAATACCTTCGTGTCCGTAGACAACCGGAAAGTTACTGAACTGGTACAGGGCGTCTTCGGTATAGAATTTAACGAAGTTATTGACGTTGATCGCTTCACCAGCCAGAAACATCTGTTTGATGATGTCTATTCTTTTTCCGGAAAATTTTGGCCATTTCTTCGTGTGAGGCCAATCCCATTTTTGTTCGGTCAGGTAGTCGGTCTTAACTTCTGGCATAGATTTGCTATCCTTTGCGATTTAGGGAACTCAACTTAGCTTTGTTCGTTCGATCGAGCCCGGTCTAGATCGGCTGGGCAGTTTGAACCCCAACTTTATTTTTTCTTTTCATGAGAAAACCGGATTGATATCCATATACACCCACATTTCTTGAATCTTGCCGTTCTTAATGCGGATGGTGTCGCAGCAGGGAAGTTTAAAAACCTTGCCGTCGTAACGGATGTATTCTACTTGCATTTCGCAAATTACTGTATCGCCTACTTCCCACATAGCCTGGATCTCGTGGTGAACGGCTTTCACCTTGGAAACGAGTGTTGCTGAAGCTTCCTTAATGCCTTTTGGGCCGTACACTACAGGGAAATTGCTGAACTTATAGAGAGCATCATCGGCAAAGAATGTCACGAAGCCATCCACATTCATCGGTTCGCCGACGATGAAGAGATTCCTCACCAGATCGGACATTGTACCGCCGACACTTTTGCTTGTCGCAGCTTGCTCTTTGAAGGGGCTTGATGGCCAAATGAAATTTGTGCCGTGGGCGTTGTTATATTCCTGCTGGGCTCTGATAAAGTTTTGTTTGGCTGTCCGAGTTACTTGATTGAACTCAAGTTGTTCCCCGTTTGGCCCTTTACAGTAAAACAATGACCAGCCGTGAAAATCTCCGAAATCTGAATCTGAGTAACCCTCAATAAAGTATTCTGGATCGTTCCAAAACTTGTTGGCGTAATATTTAAGGGCTACTTTTTTTCTTTCTTCGTGAGATTTAACGTGAATAACGCGGTTGCAAACAACTTCAGTCAAACCTCGCCTTTGACATTCCTCTTCCAGTATCCTGGCAAAATCATTCAGATTTACGTCATCTTTGACGTGAAAAGAAATATGGGGTACGTTTGCATAGCCGACGCAGCTAGGAACTTTTTGGAATACATTAGGGGCGTTCGGGGTTAATTTGGCATCGCGGAAATGGATCACCTCTAACACCGTGTTTCCGAAGGAAATGAACCTGACATCGAGCGATTCCTTGGAACCGTCAACCAAATCGGGTACGCCCAAACTTCTGGGATCGACATTTTTTTCGATCGCCTCAATTTGTTCTTTTTGAAAGAGATTATTTTGCAACACCGGGCCGATAAATCCATTGCCAAGAAGAGCGACTTTACCGCCTAACACGTCGATGTAAAATTCCATCGCTTTGGCCATATCATCGACTGTGATGCCGAAGTGTTGCACGCCTTGCAGGTAATGACCTAAGCCAGACTTACCATTGAGCTGAGGATTGGGGGCAGAAAGCTTACCAGTCATCAGAAAAGCTACGTCCTCCTTTAATTGATTGGTGGCTCCGATTTTGGTAATCAGTTCGGCTACCCTAGAACTCCGCTGTCCTGCTAAAGTCATTTTGCCGTCGTAGACAAAGGTGTAAGCCGTTCGTTGGGGAAATGGATACAGACCTTTGACATATTTTGCCATCTCTTTTGTAGCAGTAGCGTACTCAGATGAGGCAAAAAACTTTTCCATTTCCAGAGAATTCGAGAAAGCAATTTCAAAAGCTGCTTGATATTGCTTTTCTGGAGATTCAGAATGAACGACACCGGCGGCATCCGGACGGGAATTATCTACTTCCTCAAACAGGTGCATTCGGAATTTGAGTACAGCATCGCTGCTGGCAACAGCTGGAGCAAAGCTGTTTTGCATATACTGGCGAAAGGCTTCTACGCTCGCAGTATCGGATTTTTTGACCTGAACGTGGAACTTGAGCAGCCCTTGGTCTCCGTTGGGGTCTCCTGCTGGGATACTGTCAACGTAGGTTTTGGAATTACCGTAGCTGGTGTTGTATCCGATCGCCTTGCTAAATAAGTTATGCTCGTCATCCATCAGAATGGCCGCAGCTTTGAACCAAGTTTGGCGATCGGCATCTGTTTGGAAGGTCAGTTCGGCTATCCCATTAAACTGATCTTCGTTGGGACAATTCTGTTCTATCCCGTCAACAGTCGGCCACAAACCCCCTTCATTATTTGCGAGATGAAACTGCCAGTATTGATTCTGACCTGGCAGTCGGGCACAGACTGGGCCGTGAACGTCTTTCCAATAGTTATCGAAAAGTTCTAAAGTAATCCCTTTGCGTTTCCAGAGGAGAACGTAAAAGGTTACTTTTCCTTTTTCATCGCGGGCAGCAAAATCATTTTTTCTCATTGGCGCTGTCCTTTGTTGAAGGCTTCTTTGCTCAAAAAACTTGTTAAGTGCGCCGAAGCCGCTTGCGACCTTGTTAAAACCGGTATAAACACACAAAAACAACAACAGTTCTTCGATTTCCTCGCGGGTGACTCCTTGCTGGAGCGCCATGTTTACATGGGCTCCAAAAGGATTGCCCGGGCCTTCTAAATTTTGGTTGGCGACATCAACTGCGATCGTAATTAATGCCTTAGTTTTTTGACTGATTAACGGTAAGCCCCAAGCTTCACCCGCTACGCGAGTAACGAAATCGCCAAACTTCGGATTGAGGGTTTTTAAACCCTCTTGAAGTTCTAGATCGTCGAGAACTGCATTTTTATATCTCCTGTTCTCTGCCATCTCATGTGGTGATCAACTTGAGCAAGTAGTCAGGTGCATAGACATCGCGGTAGAAGGTCAATTGTTCGGTTTTCAGGTAGCACGCACCTCGGTGTCCGCGCCGCACCCAGGTGACATTTCCTTTCGCAAGTGTTTCGTTGGTTTCGTCGTCCACGCACTTCCATTCAAAGTAGGTTACTTCACCGTTGAACATGACGATCGGCCAGCACATAGTTACTCCAGGCTGGGCAATCAAAGCCCACCAGTGTTTTTCCCGTTCTTTCTGTTGTTCCAAGCCAAAAAACGGGCCATCTTGACATAAATAAACCAGGTCTTCGCGATATTCACCTGTTAAAATATCGCCGCGTCCTTGTCTTAATGCTTCGCAGTGAGTAGGCCACCAATCTTTATTTTCTTTTTCAATTTGTGCGAGGGTATAGTTAGGGCCGATTTCTGGCAGAGTCTTTTCTTTCATCGCGACGATCTTTTCGGCATCTTCGATGAGTTTTTGAGCTACATAGGGAGTAACCAGTCCGGGACGAGAATAATCCGCTGACAAATCTTTGTAGTAATTAATGCGTTTTGTGCCTGTGCTAGCTGTCATATTTTTAGCTCCGTTTGGTTGTGAGACAATAAGTTTTTGATCGAGCATGAGAGCAACTACATCTTCTTTGAGTTGATTTGTTGCTCCTATGTTTACGATTAGCTCGGCAACGGTAGAACTGCGTTGACCGGCCAAAGTCATCTGACTGTTGTAAACAAAGGTGTAAGCAGTTCGCTCTGGAAATGGGCAAATTTGTTTAATGTACTTTGCCTGATCTTTTATCGCTGCTCCGTACTCTTTGGAAGCAAAGAATGTTTCCATTTCCAAAGGATTCGCAAAGGCAATCTCAAAAGATGCTTGATACTGCTTATCGGCTGGTTCGTAATGCGATACTCCAGCAGCATCGGGACGGGAATTATCTACTTCCTCAAACAGGTGCAGCCGGAATTTCAGCACTGAATCGCTCTTGATAACAGCGGGAGCGAAACTGTTTTTCATGTATTCCCGAAAGGCTTGCACGCTTATGCCATCTGCTTTCTTGACGGGTACGTGGAACTTCAAAATTCCGAGCGCTCCGTTTGGATCTCCTGTGGGAATACTATCAACATAGGTGATGGAATTGCCGGGGCTGGAGTTGTAACCGATCGCTTTACTGAACAAGTTGTGTTCGTCATCCATCAGAATAGCAGCCGCTTTGAACCATGTCTGACGGTCTTGTTCTGTTTCAAAAGTTAGTTCGGCAATGCCATCGAATTGATCTTCTGCGGGTGTTGTGTAATTTATACCATTAATTTCCGGCCAAATACCACCTTGATTGTGAGCTAGATGAAATTGCCAGTATTGATATTGACCTGGCAGTCTCGCACAAACTGGGCCGTGAACGTCTCTCCAGTAGTCATCGAAAAGTTCTAAACTTATTCCTTTTCTTTTCCACAGGAGAACGTAGAAGGCTACTTTTCCTTTTTTATCGCGGGCGGCGTAATCAGCCTTACTCATTTTCGCTTTCCTTTGTCCAATTCTAGTGCTAAATTTTTTTAAGCTCTCCTTTGTGACAAATACTCGTTGAGTGCCCCAAAGCCTACTGCGGCTTTGTTGAATCCGGTGTAAACGCACAAAAACAAAAGTAGTTCTTCAATTTCTTCCGCAGTAGATCCATTCTCAAAAGCAATATCCAAATGCAGTCCAAAAGGATTATTGTCACCTACATGATCTTGGTTAGCAATATCAACTGCGATTGCTATGAGAGCCTTAGTTTTCGTATCAATTAACGGCAGGTTCCAAGCTTCACCTGCCACTTTAATGCTAAATTCCCCCAACTGTTGGTTGACACTTTTCAAATTTTCTTGAAGTGCTGGGTTATCTAAAATTGGGTTTGATATTTTTCCCATTTCTGAGGTCGTTGGTGTGGGATACTGTTGCAGATTAACTCTTTCAAAAAACTCGTTTAGTGCGCCGAAGCAACTGGCAACTTTATTGAATCCAGTATAAACGCATAAAAACAAAAGGATTTCTTCGATTTCTGCCCGGTTGGCTCCTTGTTTGAGCGCCATATCTATATGGGCTCCGAAAGGATTGCCGAGGCCTTTGTGATTTTGGTTGGCAACATCAACTGCGATCGTGATTAAAGCTTTAGTTTTTTGTGGTATTAATGCCCCACCCCAAGCTTCTCCCGCCACACGAGTAACGAAATCGCCAAATCTTGGGTTAAGACGCTTTAAATTATTTTGCAGGTCTTTGTCATCGAGAACTGCATTTTTATATGGCATCATCATCCTACAGTTATTATAATTTACAGCTTTTACCAAATTTTCACAGTCCAGATAGGCTTGCGTTTAGCCTTGGCTGTTACTAAGATCGCCGATTTTTTTTACTATGCCAGATTTCTTTTTTTAGTGCAAGGATGATAAACAATATTTAACTTAAGCTCAAAAAAACTGTTTTTCTAAGCCATTGAAAACAATTGTTCACCTTGCTACAAAAAAACTAATTTTTGAAGTAGTCCGGCTCAATCGAAGCTCGCTCTAATTTTAGAGCCTTAATGTTTGCCCATAGGTTTCACTGTAGCATACTTGCTCGCTGGGAAAACGTCCACCGTACTGTTTGAATGGTTCGGTTGCGTAACCAAGAGGTAGCAAACAGCAAACATCAATTTCTGTCGGAATTTGGAATATTTCTTTTACTTGAGCGGCAACAAATCCTTCCATAGGACAGCTATCGACGCCCAAGCTTTTGGCAACAATCATGATGTGCGCGACGGCTAACATTGTGTGGCGGTTTGTCCAGGCTTCTATCGACTCAAAGCTGGGATGGTACTCGAACAATTGGGGAATTGATTGACGCATTACGCCAGCGTAGCCATCGTTTACCGCTCCTGTTTCTTTGCCCATGCTAATTATAGTTTCAATATATTCGGGTTTGGCTACAGTCCGATCGCCACAACAAATTAAAACTACTGGCGCTTCGCTAATCTGACGTTGGTTAAAAGCACAAGCTTTTAACTTTTCTTTATTTTCTTGCTCTCGGACAACAATAAAGCGCCAAGGCTGCAAATTAAAGCCTGATGGAGCCATTAGTCCAAGGCGTAAAATTTCTGATAAAGTTGCTTCGGGAATAGGTTCGGATCTGAAACTAAGAGCGGCTCGACGCTGTTCGATCGCGTCTTTTAAGTCGAGTATAGTTTTCTGTTCCATTTTTCTCGGTACTTTTCTAAGTGTCTTTTTTCTTTTGGGTATAGTTCTTTTATCTTGTTTTTTAGCTTCTTATATTCACCCTCCCTTACATTTTTTTGTTTATTCTTATAATATTTGCCTGTTTAGTGTTTTGACAAGACCGCTATTGCTCATTTTTTTAAAGCATATCACACATCATTATTTAGATAATTTTTGTGTGTTTTTCCTGCTTTATTTCTTTTCCCGCCGATTTACAAGTTCACTTTTGATATGCAGACTTAGACTTTTGCTTTGATAGCTCTTACTTTATATCGTATAAAGATAAATTACAAGAAACTTAATCTTATTTAAATTTTTCCTCCTCAGCGTGCAGCTTATTTGTCAAATACCTTATACACAGTCAACGAGATACACCCATAGATAAAACCTCCTTACTGGTTTTCTCCATTTGGGGGCTGTTTGCTTCGCGTAATAACGCGAACTTTTCCAAATTTCAACAACCTTGTGGGTTGCTTAGCTTGCTAACAGATACTTTTCCAGTATGGCATCGGTTTGCATTTGACTGGCTCAGTAAAGAGTAAATTTTTTAGGTGGTAATTATTACCGTTTTAGCAGAGCGAATATGGATCGTTTTAGATTCGATCGGCCAACTTTCTCAGATCCATTCAGCTGTTCTATTAAGTGTTCAACTCAAGAGTGCCTACATCTTGACAAGTAGATATGTGGTATGCTAAACATTTTAGGCTTTCAATCCTCCTATTTCGATTTGACTCCAAGGACAATATAGCTTATTGTTCAGTCACTCTAACATAAAGAAATTATAATTTTTTTAAATTTACTCCTTAAGATAGATGATTTGGGCCATAAAATTGCAGATTTTGGCTTGGCATTCCGAAGATAATAGAGGTAAGCAAATCCAGAATATATAGCAAACTTTCGACAAACCAAACTACAGTTATAAGGCCAAGTGCCTGGTTAGATGCTTGCACGCGCTCGCCGATCCAAATGACTGTTTGATTTTACCGGAAATGTGCTATATGCCCTTTTTTTTTGAGAAACTCAGCATCAAAGTTAGTACTGCTCTATCGCAGGAAGAAATTTAGAAGCTGTATCGACTGGATGTTATGCCAAAATAGGTGTGCAATGCCCAAAATTGGTAACAGAAGGGATACACCTCATAGAAAAATTGATGGTTTTGTTCTCCAGTATCAATTTAAATCACAGCTTATTCTTTCTGTAAAGGTTCTCTATCACTTTTTTAAATATCTTAATTATTATACTTTTCCTACTTTTCCTACTTTTCCTACTTTTCCTACTTTTTGCTACAAAATAAATAAAGTAAGTTGCTACTTACTGGCGTTGAATACCTATGAAAACTTAGTTTTTTTAGTTTCATAGCTTAAAAAATAATTCGATCGACTTTTGCGTAGTTAGTGCGGAAAACTAGGTTTTTGGGGAATCGAGCAATTGGACATAGAGCCACAGAAAAGCCTCAGAAAGTAAGCGAGCTATTCAAATCATGAGGTTTACCGATCGCACTATTTACCGGAGAGCAAACAAAACAAGGTTTTCACCCCAAAGAAGCAGAGCCAGCTTATATTAGGACTGAATATCAGCCAATTCTAACCAGCGCTCAGTTGCGAGATCGATAGCCTTAGTCAAAGCTTCCACTTTTTCGTACAACTCTCGCACCTTAGTGACTTCTCCAGGAGGAGCATTGTAAAGTGCTTTTTCCACTTCAGCTTTTTCAGCTTCCATCTGAGCTATTTTACTTTCTAACATTTCAAATTCTCGTTTTTCTTTAGATGAAAGCTTGCGCGGTTTGTGGCGATCGGTTGATTCTTCCTTAACTTTCGAGCGAGGTTCTTTGGGCTTTTCTTCAGGCTTGGGAGAAGCTTCTTCTTCTGCTTTTTTGAAATCCAGATAAATTGAGTAATTACCGGGATATTGACGGATATTCCCACCCGATTCAAAAGCAAAGATAGTATCTACAGTGCGATCGAGAAAATAGCGATCGTGCGAAACTGCAATTACACAACCGTTAAAATCTTCCAGATAATCTTCCAGCACCGCCAAAGTCTGCACATCCAGATCGTTAGTCGGTTCGTCCAAAATCAACACATTTGGCGCACCCATCAAAACTCTTAACAGAAACAAACGCCGCTTTTCACCACCAGAAAGTTTATAAATCGGTGCATATTGCTGATTACCGGGAAACAGAAATCGCTCCAACATTTGCGAAGCGCTAATCTGAGTACCATCGGCAATTTTGACAAATTCACCTTCTTCTTTAATGTAATCAATTACCCTCTGATTTTCATTCATAGCGGCAAGTAACTCATCAGAATGCTGGTCAAAATACCCGATATGAATCGTAGAGCCGATCTCAACACTACCCGAATCAGGGCGATCCCGGCCTGTAATAATATTAAGCAGAGTAGATTTCCCAGCGCCATTTCCGCCAACGATACCGAGTCGGTCTTCCGGATTAAAATTGTAAGTGAAATTGCTAATTAAAGTGCGTCCGCTGTACGCTTTAGAGATATTCGTAATTTCGATAACTTTTTTGCCAATCCGACGCCCAGGAGTAGCAATATCAACTTTTCCTTGAACTTGTTTAAACTCCTGCGCCTGCATATCGCGGATACGTTCAATGCGAGCTTTCTGTTTGGTGCTGCGAGCTTTTGGCCCACGCTTGAGCCATTCTAATTCGCGACGCAATACGCCCTGATGTTTGCGCTGACTGCTGGCAGCTGATTCTTCAGCTAAAGCCTTCTTTTCGAGATAATAAGAATAGTTACCATCGTAGCTGTAGAGATCCCCTCTGTCAATTTCAATAATCCGGTTGGTGACGCGATCGAGAAAATAGCGATCGTGCGTAATTAACAGAATCGCACCTCGAAAACGATTCAAATA
This sequence comes from Aerosakkonema funiforme FACHB-1375, assembly GCF_014696265.1. Classification (GTDB taxonomy): domain Bacteria; phylum Cyanobacteriota; class Cyanobacteriia; order Cyanobacteriales; family Aerosakkonemataceae; genus Aerosakkonema; species Aerosakkonema funiforme_A. Next base: position 82,249 of record NZ_JACJPW010000002.1, read on the forward strand.
ACTCTGCAACCACTCTACCGATAGAGCATCCAAATGGTTTGTCGGCTCATCCATCAACAACACATCGGGATCGGAAAGTAACGCAGCTGCCAAAGCAATGCGCTTGCGGTATCCTCCCGACAAACTGCCAATTTTAGCATTAAAATCTTCAATTCCCAACTTAGTCAGAATAATTTTGGCATTAGTTTCTAATTCCCAAGCGCCTGTTGCTTCCATACGCTGCATAATAGCAGATAGACGCGCCATGATTTGGCTATCTTCGGGAAAATGAGCTAATTTATCCGAAAGTTCCTCATACTCGCGCACCAAAACCATGCGCTCCCCGCTATCGGCAAAAACTTGCTCCAAAACCGTATGATTTTCATCTAAATTTGGTTGCTGAGGTAAATAGACAATGCGAGTGCCGGAGTTAACTATAATTTGACCGCCGTCGATCGGCTCCAAACCGGCAATCATTTTTAATAGAGTCGATTTGCCAGAACCGTTAGTACCAATCAATCCAACCTTATCTGTAGCACCCAGACTAAAGCTGGCATCTTTGAGAATTTCCTTAATGCCAAAGTCTTTTTTAACAGATTGCAGTGTAAAAATACTCATCTTATTAGTTATTTGAGCGCTCTAGCTCGTAAAATGTAATGCAGACGCCTGCCGGATCGACTATTTTAAACTCTTTCATGCCCCAAGGTTTGCTTTCCAACTTACCGTTAGGATGAATTATCCCTCCATCCTGAGCCAGAAACTCCTCGTAAAGTTCTGCGATCCCATCTACTTGAATGAGAAAAGTCGTCGATTCTGCCAGGTGTCGATCGTCATTTTGTTGCAGAATGATTTCTGCTGAGTCGCGTTTGACAATTGCCATCCTGATGGGATTGCCTTCTTGATGGATTTTGGTAAACCCAAGCTGTTTTTCATAGAAGGCGATGGCTTTTTCCATATTGCCACCAGCCGGAATAATCGGGGTGATGTTTCCCAGTAGGGGTGGTTTGTTCGCGCTCATAAATTTATTGGCAAATTAATTAACATCTTCTCGGAAAACCCCCTCAATTTCTAGGATAAAATCTGCTCCATAAACTTTTGATGGCGTTTGGAAACCTACAGCCACCTGTCCCCCTAACACTTTTTGGACGATCGCCAAAGCAGTCATCGCCGTGAGAGTATAGCCTTCGGGGCATTGCAGCCGAGAAACCAACTTTTTACCGCTATCGTCTTCCACCTCTCCCCACAGCAGACTGCTTCCCTGTGTACGTTGGGCATCGGTTGGCCCAGGCACTTGTTTCTGAATCTGAGCTTTCAAGTATTCTTGCACGGGAGGGAAAGCCAACAACCAACCGATGTAGCGACTCATCAGCATCAGCCTGCGCCGTGATGCCGGTACTGGCATATACAATTCGATGTGAGGAATTCCCGTACTGTAGAAAGCTGTAGACACATCCCCCCACGGTACTGTTGTAGCTTCCACTTGCCCTTGTCCGAAATCGATTTGACGGGTTTTCCAAGCAGCGGGAACGGGGGTAATAATTCCATCGCGCCTGACTAAACCGCCTTTGTGCTGATTTTCGATGACTGTGGTAGCAGTTCCTCGCGATACTCCACCCTGGATTTGAAAAGCGAGGGAGAGTCGCGTCGCAGTGGGGAGTCGTCTTTTAAGGTGCGCGGCTAGACAGTCGGAGGGGACGACATCGAAACCTACTCCTGGGAGAAACATAACTCCAGCTGTTTTCGCTTCGGCGTCGCGGGATGCGATCGCTTCAAATACGCTTACTTCTCCGGTAATATCCAAATAGTGCCTTTTCGTCCGCAAACATCCATCCACCATTGGTTTAGAAGTGCGCGAAAAAGGGCCAGCACAGTGCAGCACTAACGGTACATCGGCCAAAGCTTCGTCTGTGGCAGCTGTATCGTCGAGAGAGAAGGCGCGATATTCCAAACTCAGTTCTGTTGCCAAAGGTGCTAATTTTTCGGCATTGCGTGCGGCCAAAATCGGGCGAAGTCCGCGCTGTACAGCCAGTCGAGCAATCAGCGTCCCCGTATAGCCGTTCGCACCATATAACAGGAAATTTGATGACATATCAAATATATTAAGCCTTAACTTCTATGATGAGCTTTTATCGCCAATTAATAATTAATTAGTTAGACTGTGCAAGGGCAGTATTTATGTGCATTCAAGATTAAGCGATCGGGCAAGTGACCAAAGCTATTACTCCTCGTAAATCTTCCTTGAGAAGGAAGCACCTCGGTTCGGTGCATCCCCTCAAGCGCCTGATTGATTACGGAAAAGATTATCGCCAGCAAATATGGCTGGCAACTGGCTGCTCAATTCTCAACAAAATCTTTGACTTAGCACCACCCGCCCTGATTGGGATCGCGGTTGATGTGGTGGTGAAACAAAAGGATTCGATCGTTGCACAGTGGGGCATTAAAGATATTTTTTGGCAATTCGCCATTCTTTCCATCCTCACCGTCATTATTTGGATACTGGAATCTGTATTTGAGTACGCCTACGCGAGGTTATGGCGCAATTTGGCGCAGAAAATTCAACACGAGTTGCGCCTAGATGCTTACAAACATATCCAAGAACTGGAAGTTGCCTATTTTGAAGACCGCAGTGTTGGCGGTTTGATGTCTGTACTCAGCGATGATATCAACCAATTAGAGCGCTTTTTGGATGTGGGAGCCAACGATCTGATTCAAGTTTCCACAACAGCGATAATTATTGGCGGCGCTTTCTTTATCTTGGCTCCCAGCGTGGCGTGGATGGCAATGTTGCCTATGCCGTTTATTATCTGGGGATCGGTATTTTACCAGCGTCTGCTTGCGCCTCGCTATGCGGATGTGCGGGAAAAGGTTGGTTTCCTCAACAGTCGGTTGGCAAATAATTTGTCGGGTATCGTGACGATTAAAAGCTATACGGCAGAGGAATACGAAGCAAGGCGTCTGGAGGTGGAAAGTGAGGCTTATCGGCAAAGCAACCGACGTGCGATCGCACTTTCTGCTGCCTTTGTCCCCTTAATCCGTATGATTATTCTGGCTGGATTCACGGCGTTGCTGCTGTATGGCGGCGTGGAAGCGGCGAACGGCAAAATGTCCGTGGGTACTTATAGCGTATTAGTTTTTCTAATCCAAAGATTGCTATGGCCTTTAACGAGATTGGGAGATACTTTCGACCAATATCAACGGGCAATGGCATCTACTAATAGAGTAATGAATCTGTTGGATACGCCGATCGCCATTCATACCGGCGATATGCCTTTGCCAGTCAATTCGGTACGCGGGGAGTTGGCGCTGCGGGATGTCACCTTTGCCTACAACGGACGCCGCCCAGTAATTGAGCATCTTTACCTAGATATACCAGCCGGGAAAACGATCGCCATAGTCGGTTCTACTGGCTCTGGCAAAAGTACTTTGGTAAAATTGCTGTTGCGCTTGTACGAAGTTCAAGCGGGAACAATTAACCTTGATGGCATTGAATTGCGCCAGCTGAACCTTAAAGATTTGCGATCGTGTATTGGCTTAGTCAGCCAGGATGTATTCTTATTTCATGGCACTGTTGCCGAGAATATTTCTTACGGTAGTTTTGATGCTACTTTTGAAGATATAGTATCGTCAGCTAAGATTGCAGAAGCCCACGACTTTATCATGCAGCTACCACAAGGTTACGAAACCATTGTGGGTGAGCGGGGGCAGAAGTTATCGGGTGGACAGCGGCAGCGGATTGCGATCGCACGGGCTGTGTTGAAAAATCCACCCATATTGATTCTCGATGAAGCTACGTCGGCAGTGGACAACGAAACAGAAGCGGCTATTCAGCGTTCGCTGGAAAGAATAACTCAAAACCGGACAACGATCGCGATCGCCCATCGCCTTTCGACTGTCCGCAATGCCGATTGCATCTATGTTATGGAACATGGCAAATTAGTGGAATCGGGAAGACATGAAGAACTGCTCGATCGACAGGGTATTTATGCCAGCCTCTGGCGAGTGCAGTCCGGTTTGAAATGATATTGGCAACTACTGAATTAAGAAAATGGTAATGTTCGATAGTATCCAGTCCGATCGGGGTGAAAACAACTGGCGACATCAGTTAAATGATTTCGTCAAAGCAAATCAGCAAGAATTGGCTGCTTTAGCTTGGGGACTATTTGTGGAAAGAGGAGAAAACTACGAAAATACTTTAGGGATAGACCTCGAACCCACTCCCCATTTTGTCTATTGTCCCAGACAGGCGATTGAAGCGCTCAACGACAAAGTTGAGAACAGACTGCAAGAGATTTTGGGCATTTTAGACGCTCACAATCCCAAACAGGAAGTTTTGCTCATCGGCATAGGCAACGCCCAATTAAAGCTAGTTCAGTTTGAACCGGAACCCCCGCCACCCGTATGTTTTGAACAAGCTGCCGCAGATGTCGATACTTTACTAGAACGTTTAGAGCAGCGGATGTGCGAGCAGATTAAGCTATAAACATCCAGCTCGTATAGTTTTAGAGCAGCCCTAATTGTAGGAGCGATCGAAATGCGATTCCCAAAAATCAAGCGATGGCTCTTATTCCTGTTATGGAGTTGGGCTTGGTTTCTGTTGATAGTCTTACTTATTTACCCCATCAGCTATGGCATATTCCGCTTAATTACTGTTCTGCTTTGTTTGTACCTTTGGCTGGGAGCGCTATTTTTATTCTGGAACAAAAATAGTATTAGATACTTGTGTTTTTTGTTGGCTTTAATAGTCAGCGGCATAATTATCCTGCCTGGTTATCAAGTAGATGGAAGCATCCTCCGCCAAAAGTATGTACAAGAACTCAGTTACTACGAAGGATCTCTATATGTTTGGGGTGGCGAAAACAAATTTGGAATTGACTGCTCGGGTTTGGTACGCCGTGGGTTAATAAACGCTAATTTAAAAATGGGATTGCTATCTTTTAATTCCAAATTACTCCGAGAAGCATTTTTGCTGTGGTGGTACGATGCTTCCGCCGAAGCTTTAGGAAAAGAATACAGAAACTGGACAAAATTTCTGTATAAAGCTCCCAGTATTAACGAGTTAGATAATTCAAAAATCCAAACAGGAGATATTGCGGTTACAACAGACGGCTTACATATCTTAGCTTACATAGGAAATAACGTTTGGATCGAGGCAGACCCCAACTATCAAAAAGTAATTAAGGTCAAAGTACCCGATGCGAGCAATATCTGGTTTAGAGTTCCCGTTAATATATTAGAATGGCGACAGTTTGAGACAGGCTGAACAGAACAGCATTCGCTTGGCATTAATCATCGATAGTCCCAGTCGCGACACAGTTCTTCAGGACGACCGCAAGGGTACACAGCGCAGTTTATGCCATCCTTTCCATAGTAATACTGGCATACTTGGCAGGGCTTAGTTTCCTCTAACTTTTGCCGCAAAATAGCCCAGTCTTTTTCCAAAGTAGCTTTGTATTGAGTTGCCTTAGAATGATGGATATCGATTTGTAATGCTTGCCCAAAAGCAGCAAGGGCATCCTCATAAAACCTGGTAATTTGCAAACCGTATTTCGTCCAAGCATCAGCGCGGCATTCGTATAGTTTAATTAAGTTTAAATTTAAAATGCCGTATTCTGTCCAAGCATCGGCAGAAACATTCTCAGCCCAACTTTGGGTGTCTAACAAAACTCGTTTTACCGTACCAATTAGTTCTCTCGGTTGCCAAGGTTTACTAATATATGCCTCTGCAAGTTCTATGGCACCATAAAGAGCAAGTTGTTGTACCTTTACTGTTAAAAATACCACAGGTATGTTGCGAGTTTCCGGGTTAGCTTTGAGCAAACGGCAAACATTGTAACCATCAATTCGGGGCATTACCACATCCAGCAACACCAAATCGGGACTATTTTGCTGAATTTTCTCTAATGCTTCGACGCCATCGGACGCTTGGATAACGTTCAGTCCCCACCACGCTAGCTGGTGCGAGATGCACTCCCGCTGGCTGCGAGAGTCTTCCACAACGAGAACTGTACTCATAATTCTTAGTTAGGGGGAATTTGGGTAATATCCGCAGATTTATCTGCTGGTTTTTACATTAAATTTACCCACTTTGAGGAAATTTCTTATCACTACTCCGTAATTTCCCGGAAATTCTGGTACTGCAAGAGATTGCTCTTCCCCAGCCCCTCTCCTGCAAGGAGAGGGGTGCGATACCCTAACTGCGGAAGTCTAAAATGTGCTGTGCAGTGATTTGCGGCTTTTCCAAGTGTGGAACGTGTCCGCAATCTTCGATCCAGATGAGTTTGCTGTGGGGGACGGCTTTGGCAAATTTTTCGGCATCGCGAGTACCCAAAATGCGATCGCACTTTCCCCATAAAATCAGAGTTGGCTGCTGAATTTGGGAAACTTTATCGCCAAAATATCCATAACCGCCACTTTTCGTAAAAGCGATCAAAGCTGCGTCCCAAGCTGGCATTTCTAAATGTAATGCCGCACACAGTTGTGCATCGGGAGAAGCTAATTTTTCATCTCGATAAGCATTTTTGCTAATTTTTTCCCGCACTTTCGGGTTACGCAAAAACGAAGTAGCCAGATAACCGAGAGGAGGAAATAAATACTTACCAATAGTCGGCCCTTTTGTCAAGCCAGCGCTATCAATTAGCACCAACTTTTTCACAAGTTGGGGGTAAGTGAGGGTAAAATCAATTGCCGCTGCGCCTCCCATTGAAGCGCCCACTAAAATTACAGGTTGCTCGATCGCACTTTTCCAAAAGTAGTATAAATGAGTAGCGATCGCACTCGGACTAAACGGCAAACCAGTAACTCTTTCCGTAAATCCAAAACCCAGCAAATCCATCGTCCAAGTTTCATTTTCCGCCGCTAGCAAGGGTAGCAAGCGGCGAAACTCAAACACCGAACTATCGAAACCGTGCAATAATACGATCGGCGTCCCACCGCTACCCTGCCGAACGTAAGTTGTCGGAATTGGTAGTTCGCTTAAAGGGGTAGAAATCGCCTGTTGCTGGATATTTTGAGCGAGGGCGATCGAGGCGGACTCTGTTAGCTGCGCGACTGACTGAGGGAGAAGATTGGCAAACATAAATCTGAGCTTACCTTGAAATAATCGTGCTAACTGGAATTATATATTCCTAATATTTTAAGTCACTTTTTCCGCTTTCCCGATATACATAATTGAGGTATCATCGTTTATCTTTACTTGCACCATCCCCGTTTTTTTATATTCTCTATAACTGTCGATGTTTAGCTTTAATGCTTCTCCAAAAAGGTCAAAACCTTTAATGTCTATATTTCCGAACCCTCGCTCGGTCATTATTTTTGTAACTTCTTCTGGCTTAATAAACTTATTCCAATCGTGGACTCCTCGTTTAATTTCGCCTAGTATATTTTCCATCAGCCAAATCATCACAAATTTAGATTTAAAATTTCTGTTGATTGTATCGAAGAAAAATAAACCATTTGGCTTCAAAAACCGATGAATTTCGGCAATAACTTTATTGACATCCGCTACGTGTTCCAAAACATCCACACATATCGCCGCATCAAATGTGTTCGCTTCATAAGGCATTGTTTCTGCCAATCCAGACTTATAGTCAATCGCAAATCCTTTACTCTCTGCGTGTTTTTGAGCGATTTCAATACATTTTGCCGATTGGTCTAAACCCGATACTACTGCACCTCTTTCTGCCATGAATTCGCAGGAAAATCCGCCACCGCAACCGACATCCAGCACCCTCAACCCCTGCCAATTTGAAATGTAGCGATCGAAAAACTCAAAACGCGGCTTATTCAAATGATATAGTGCATAGATTTTTGACTCTTCCTGCCACCAAGCATCCGCACTTTCATCGTAAAATTCCAAGTTATTCCTTTTCATATCTCCACTATTTTAGAAAACAAGCGTTTGCTCTGCCAGACTATTGCAAGCACTTCCTGACTAAGCGATCTTCACGATAGAAATCGCTAGCGGAATGCTCGTTTGCTTTGACTGGATTGTAAAATATCTTAACCTTAGTTTGCGATAAACTAAAGCATCACCGCTCAACTAAACCAACTCAAACCTACTCACAGGCTGGGCGGTCTAGTCGTTCGTAGTGGGTCAAGCACCACAGGGTTAAACGGCAAACCCTTTATTCCTTGGTTTAATACATCAGGAATTACTTTTCGAGTAACATTAAATGACCCATTCACATCGGCATTTAATAACCGACCCTGGGCTGTTTTATACAATCCTCTCGCTATTCTATGTCCCTGAAACACTGGTTTGTTTTCCCCATATTTAGGTACATCATCTCCATCTAGAGCGCTAGCCCTAGATGTATAAGCTTCTTCTGTAATGACCACCAGTATCCCTTTTAATTCGGCTTTATAGGTCAACATTTCTATTAACCTATAATGGGGAATATCCACAAATTGTTGATTATTCCTTCTTCCTAAGTTAACTGATTGTTTCCAGGTTGGATTATGCCCAATTACTAGGATTCCTATTTGATGCTGTTTACACCAATCTATCGCTCTTCTGCTGGCTGTATGTAGATAATTTTCTACTCTACAGTTGCGTTTATGTGTAAGCTTTTTTAATCTGTGAGATTGGGTTTGATAGTGCTTGATTTTTAGCTGGGATTGTAAACAGGAACGTTGTTTATTGTAAAAGGTGTTAATCGCTTTTAGTGGTCTGCCTTTGATCAAAAGAGGTCTGACACCTGTTTGATTTGTCGTTACAGCCATTAAGTTATTAACGCCTAAGTCTATACCTGCTATTTGTCGCTCATTTGTTGTTTCCTCTACTTTTTCATAAACTATTTCGATTACATAACAACTACTTTTTGGCACAATTCTCGCCTCTAGGATTTCATGAGGTGATGTCGGAATTTGTATTTCACTCATCGAGAGATGACAAATCCCTTTTTTTAAGGCTTTTTTCGAGATTGATTCGTGAGAGTATGGCAGAATATTGCGCCCTTTGGTTTTATGTTTATATCCCGGTATTTTTGGTTTACCTAAAAATTTTTCGGGATGTATCTGCCAGGTTTTTACAGCTTGAAAATAACTTGTCCAGGCAGAATCTAATCGACGGATAATTTGCTTACTCACTTTTGTGGGTAAGGCTTTGTAGTCTGGGGTTTGTGAGAGAAGGTGGTAAAGTTGATTAAAGTTTAATTTCTGCTGGTGTTGAAAAAAGTGTTGACGATAATGATAATTCGCTAGATTAAACAAATTTTTCGACAAAAAAGCCTTGTGGTCAATCTCTGACCAGAGGGGATGGTTTTTTGTGATAATATGACGTTCCACTAGCTTCATGTTGTAATTATACTGTGAAAAGAGCTTTCTCAAAAACTCCCTCGCCAAAAATTGCTCATTATTGGTATTTAGCTATCAAAATGACTAAGATTGAGCAGAATTAGCTAGATTTTTGGCAACTGTATTTACCCCCAAAGAAAGATTTATGACGGCAGAGCAGCAAAGGAAAAACGGAACAAAATGCGCCTTATTTTCCCTATTTCCTCGTCCCATTACCTGGATGTTGCCTTGGACGTTCTTACTGTTCCCTTCGTTGATAATGGCGCAGATTGTCCCCGATAGCAGCCTGCCAGTCAACTCCGTGGTTACCCCTAACGGCGATACTAACACTATTACTGGCGGAACCAGAGCGGGTGATAACCTATTCCACAGCTTTCAGCAATTTTCTATACCCACCAACGGTACTGCCTTTTTCGATAACCCTGTAGATATCCGCAACATCATCACCAGGGTGACGGGTAGTTCAATTTCCCGAATTGACGGCTTGCTGCAAACTAATCCGAACGGTGTCGCCAACTTCTTCTTCCTCAATCCCAACGGCATTATTTTTGGGCCAAATGCGCGTCTGGACATCAATGGCTCATTTTTGGCGAGTACGGCGCGTAGCATCAAATTTGCCGACGGTAGCGAGTTAGGTACTAGCGTGGGACAAACTCCAGCTTTGCTGACAGTCAGCGTACCGATCGGCTTGCAATTCGCTCAAAACTCAGGCAGCATTACTGTACAGGGGAAAGGTGGCGTTCCAAATGCAGAGACTGGAAGTTTCGAGGGAGAATTGTATAATCCCTTACAAGTAAAACCGGGGAATACCCTCGCGCTGGTTGGCGGACAGGTGCAGTTAGATGGAGGGATTTTACAAGCGCCGGGAGGTCGAGTAGAATTGAGTGCGATCGCCTCCGGAACAGTCACATTAAATTCTGATTTAAGCTTAAAATTACCTGACACTACAACAAGCGAAACACCAATAGAGTTTAGCGATATTTTAATAAATAATGGTTCGGGAATTAATGTAATTTCCGATCGAGGCGGCAGCATTACCATCAACGCTCGCAATATAGATATTCTAGGCAATAATCTCCTCACTGGTGGAACAAGCAGAAATTCAGGTGTCGCCAAAGATAAATCGGGAGATATTTCCCTGAATGCGACCGGGACAGTCACGATATCTGCCAGCCGAATTGAAAACAACATCAATTTCAGTAGCAAAGGAGATGGCGGTAGCATTAACATCAAAGGGAGCGGTTCCCTGATTGTGAAAGATCATGGACAAATCGATACTGGCAACAATGGCGAAGGGGATGCCGGAAATATAATTGTACAGGTTGATAATGTCAATATAGATAACGCTAGGATATCGAGCAGTAACTATGGTGGTGGGAAGGCTGGATTCCTAGAGATTTATGCTAGCGATCGCATAAATATTGCGGATACTAATATTTCTAGCGATGCCTATGCAAACGATAATGCCAACAATACTTCTGTTCGTGGGGGAGCAGCAGGATATATTTTTATAACTGCTAAAAATTCGATCGCGATTGCAAACACCAAGCTCAAAGCAGAAAATTACTCTGGAATTGCCGAGAATAATCTATCTTCAAGCAATAATAATGACGAGGATTTTGAACAGCCAGGTTTTATTTATATGTTTGCTGGCTCGATCTCGCTATCAAATGAAGTTCTACTAAGTACTCAAACTTTTGGCAAGGGTACTGGCGGTAACATTGTGATTTTCTCGGACTCATTTTCCCTCACAGGTGGCTCGCGATTGGAAGCGACAACTTCTGGTTCTGGAAACGCAGGCAATATTACCGTAAATTCAACCGATAGCATCACAATTTCTGGTATAAGTCCATTCCAAGTAATTGAGAATACTTTTGAAGGCGGAAAATCTAGCGGTTTGTTTACCGATACCAATGAATCGATCGAAGGAAACAGCGGTAATGGCGGTAATATTGAAATCCAAACTGGCAAGTTAACAATATCAGATGCAGGGGTTTTGAGTGCCCGCTCGAAAAGTAATGGCAATGGAGGGAATATAAACATCTCTGCTAATTCTGTCACGATAACAGGTGGCGGACAAATTCTCACCATAACCTCCAACACTGGTACTGCTGGTAACATCAATATCAATGCTGATGACAGCGTTAATATTTCTGGCTTCGATCCAAATTATGTCGATCGACTTACTAAAGCACAGGAAGTATTGGAGGATGAAAAAACAGCCAAAAACAGTTTCGATCCCAATGGTCAAGCTAGCAGCTTGCAAGCCAGCACCTTTGGAAAAGGAGAAGCTGGAAACGTGACAGTTGACGCTGGCAATACCGTCACGCTTGCAGATAGCAGCAGCATCAACAGTTCTACTTCTGGACAAGGAAAAGCTGGAAGCGTATCTGTAAAGGCAGGCGATACAGTTTCGATCGCAAATAGCTCCATTTACACCGGCTCCAGCCCTCAAGAAATAGAAAATAAAAATGGCTCCGGTAATGGCGGTACAATTACAATCGAAGGCAGAGCAGTAGCTTTGAGCAAAACTCGGCTGGCAAGCTACACCTTTGGAGAAGGAAAAGCTGGCAATGTAGAGATTCAAGCTCAAACTTTTTCCTTGACAGATAGTTCGCTTGATGCAGGCAGCTTTGGAACAGGAGACGCCGGCAACATCATTATAAATATTGATGGCCCTGTAGAAATCACAGGTAATAGCACGAGAATCTATAGCGATTCCAACAATGAGGGTAATGGCGGCATCATTGATATTACAGCTCAATCCCTTTCCTTAAGTGATGGTGCAAGATTGACAACTGAATCAAATGTGCTTGGAAAAGCTGGAGACACAATAGTAAAAGTCAGCAATCTCCAGCTTGACAGCGCAACTATCTCCGCCGACACCAAATCGGGTCAAGGTGGAAACATTACCTTACAAGTAGAAGACTTATTGCTGATGCGAAACAAAAGTGAAATCACCGCCACCTCCGCAGGTAGCGGAGATATCCGTGGTGATGGCGGCAATATTACAATTAACACCAGCAACCTCGTCGGCTTGGCAAATAGCGACATCTTTGCCAACTCTAACAACGGCAGAGGCGGCTACATTCAAATCAACGCTAGGGGAGTTTTTGGCATAGCGCGACGGGAAGCACAAAGCGATACTACCAGCGATATCACCGCCAAATCCGAACAAGACCCCTCCTTGAACGGAGAAGTGACGATTAATACCCCCGATGTCGATCCCAGTCAGGGGTTAGTCGAGTTGTCATCTGATGTTGTCGATACGGAAAATCAAGTTGCCCAAAGTTGTCCCCGCACTCAAGGAAATCAATTTGTTGTTACCGGACGGGGAGGTTTGCCACCAAATCCCAAGAGTTATCTTAACAGCGAGGGCGTTTGGGTAGATCTGCGAACTGGGGAGAGCGAGAATGGGAGAGTGGGAGAGCGAGGAAATGGGGTAGCGGGGGAGCGGAGAAGCGGAAGTATTGATATTTTTCCTCTTTCCTCGATCTCTCTCTCTGACCAAATTGTCGAAGCCCAAGGATGGATGAGAACCGCCGATGGCAAAATAGTACTGACTGCCCAAGTGCCTGTTGCCACGCCTAACAGTCCTGCGTTAACAACACCTGGCTGTAAATAATATGGTCTTTTGAGCTTTCAATTTTAAATATTTTTGCCAAAATTGTGAAAACTCAAAAAAAATCGATATTTCAACTTCATCGTCAAATTAATTAAGTAAAATTCATGCTTAGACGTTTCCATTTTCTGTTGTTTGGTTTATTTATATTGTCGCTGGCTATCAGCGTATCTTTACCAGCAATTTCAACTGAAAGTAATGGTTATTTAAACCAGGAAAACAAATCAGTAGAGAGTTTAGTTAATTCTGCCAATGATGGCGGCAAGGCAGAGAATTTGCTGGAACAAGGCAAACAATTTTACCAAGCGGGACAATTTAGCAACGCTGCCCAAGCTTGGCAGTCAGCCGCATCAAATTTTGCAGATCTAAAGGATACGCTAAATCAAGCAAGGGCATCGACAATGCTGTCGTTAGCTCTTCAGCAACTCGGACAGTGGCAGTCAGCAAAAGAAGCCATATCAAAAAGTCTCAATCTCCTCAATAATTCACAAGCCAAAAATCAAAACTCAGCACTGATTTTAGCTCAAGCATTAAACGCCAAAGGGAATTTGGAATTGGCGCTGGGAAATGCGGAAGAAGCTTTGGCTATTTGGCAACAAGCTGCTGCTACTTACACTAAAGGAGGCGATCGCGCAGGTGCGATCGGTAGCCTGATTAACCAAACTCAAGCAATGCAGAGTTTGGGCTTGTATCGTCGTGCTTCCACTACCTTACAAGAGGTGGAGCAAACCCTCCAAAAAGAGCCAGACTCCCTGCTCAAATCCATAGGATTGCGGAGTTTGGGTAACGCCCTCAGACAAGTCGGGGATTTAAAACGCTCCCGCGAAATATTGCAACAAAGTTTGGAGATTGCCAAAAGATTGCAATCCACGCCAGACATCGGCGAAACGCTACTGAGTTTGGGCAATACATCTCGCATCCAGCAAGACGCAGCAGCGGCGCTAAAGTTTTATCGAGAAACTGCTAGTACATCTACTTCCGAGCTTACGCAAGTACAGGCTCGACTCAATGAACTAAGCCTTTTGCTGGAGCAAAAGCGTTTAGAAGATGCCAAAAGTTTGTTTGGGCAAATTCAGTCGCAGGTGAGTAATTTACCAGCGACGCGAGCGGGTATCTATGCCAGGATTAACTTAGCTCAAAGTATGAAAAATTTGTTAAATAAAAATGATTTGCCGGATGCGATCGACAACGGCAAACTGACCAAAGATATGGCACAGTTGTTAGTAACATCTGTCCAACAAGCGGAAAGCCTCAAAGACGCACGAGCAAAAAGTTACGCTCTCGGCAATCTGGGCAGTTTGTATAGAGAAAATCAACAATGGTCAGATGCAAAAGAATTGACAGAGGAAGCTTTATCGATCGCGCAGGCGATTAATGCCGGGGATATTGCTTACCAGTGGCAATGGCAATTGGGACGACTGCTGCAAAAGGAAGGAAAAATAAAAGATGCGATCGCCGCCTACACCGAAGCAGTCAACACCTTACAATCCTTACGGAGCGACTTAGTAGCGATCAATCAAGACGTACAGTTCTCCTTCCGAGATAGCGTCGAACCAGTTTACCGAGAGTTAGTAGGACTGCTTTTACAACCGGACAACCAAAGCCAGGAAACCACAATTCAAAATCGCATCATGCAAGCCCGTAGCGTCATAGAATCTCTACAACTGGCAGAATTGGACAACTTCTTTCGGGAATCTTGTTTAGACAGCAAACCAGTACAGATCGATCGAATCGATCGCACTGCCGCAGTCATTTATCCGATTATTTTGGCAGACAGATTAGAGGTAATTCTCAGCATACCGGGGCAACCCTTGCGCCACTACGCGACAGCAATGCCAAATGACAAAGTGGAAAGCTCTATAGACCAGCTGCGCCAATCTCTCAGCCCGGTTGCTTCTACCTCGCAGCGTTTGCGCCTTTCTCAACAATTCTACGATTGGTTGATTCGTCCGGCGGAGGCAGATTTAGCCAAAAACGGAATTCAAACTTTGGTGTTCGTACCCGATGGCTTGATGCGTAATCTGCCGATGGCAGTCCTCTACGACGGTAATCAGTTTTTGGTGGAGAAGTACCGCATCGCCGTCACTCCAGGACTGCAACTGCTAGAGCCCAAAGCTTTGATGCAGCGCTCCTTCCGGGTGCTAACTGCTGGACTGACAGAAGCTCGTCAAAACTTTTCGGCGCTACCTGCGGTAAAAACGGAATTGAGCCAAATCAGTGCGGAAGTGCCAAGTACTGTACTCTTAAATGGGCAGTTTACCAGCAACGGCCTCCAAAAAGAGATTAAGGAAACAGCTTTCCCGGTCGTTCACTTGGCAACTCACGGTCAGTTTAGTTCCAATGCTGAGGAAACTTTTATTCTCACCTGGGATAATAAAATCAACGTCAAAGAGTTTGATGAATTACTGGAAGTAAGATTGAAAGGCGAACCGAAACCGATCGAATTGCTGGTTCTGAGTGCCTGCCAAACCGCGACAGGAGATAAACGAGCTGCCTTGGGACTGGCGGGAATCGCCGTGCGGTCTGGGGCAAGGAGTACGATCGCCTCTTTGTGGTCGGTCAACGACGCCGCCACTTCCGAGTTGATGGCTCAATTCTATCGAGAGTTATCTCAAACAGGGATTAGTAAAGCCGAAGCTCTCCGCCGCGCTCAGCTAAATCTGCTCAAAAATACCGCTTACAAGCATCCCTTTTATTGGGCACCCTTCGTGCTGGTGGGAAATTGGCTCTAGAGCTAATATACTATGTTTGAAAGTAACATCGTATTAGGTAAAATCACTAAATTTATGGGGTTATAGCGGCGGGTGTTGCGAAGAAGCTATCGATCGAAAGCTGGATTTATCCACTCAAGCCGCCCCTAAGCTCAGGCTGGGTGAGTCAGTCCTGAGAAAATAATCAGAAAAGCTGAGATTCTACTAAATATGCGAAACCAGAGTTTAGCTTTTAAAGTCAATTGACTGGGATGCAATTTTACCGAATATGAATGTGATTAAGTTACCCTTAACTCTCAGCACCCTGCTGGTGGCTGTAGGTTTACAAACCGCGATCGTTCCCAGTTCGCCAGCCAGGTTAGAGGCGCAGTCCGATCGGCCCACCATAACCCAAACATCCGCCAACAGCTGGGTAGTCAGTCAAACATACGTACCCCCGAACCGACAGGCACCGAGTACAACTGTGGGAGGGGCAACGCGGGGAAAATGCGTGGAGTCGGCAGAGTCTCTGAGAGCTTTGATGCCTTCTAATAACTTGTCATTGACGACCGCAGAGTATCCGACACTATATTGGTATATTCCTCGATCCACAGCAAAGGCATTGAAATTCGAGCTGCGAGATGCCAATGAGAATACGTTGTGGACAAAAACTTTTACAATTCCTGCTACTTCGGGTATTATCAGCTTTACCCTACCCAAAAGTGAATTACCGCCTTTAATAGTGGGCAAATCTTATCATTGGTATTTCAAAATGCTTTGTCTTGATGGTAATTCAACAGATCAAAGTGGGAATGCTATTGTAGACGGATGGATCGAGCGAACTGAACCCAGCCCAACTTTGGTGAAGGATCTGGAGAAGGCGACACCGAGCGATCGACCGGCCTTATATGCAGCAGCAGGCATTTGGCAGGACTCGCTCACAACCTTAGTTGAGCTACGCCGCGAAAATCCTGACGACTCTACGCTGGCACGTCAGTGGGAAAAACTCCTCAAGTCAGCCGGACTAGATCCCGTAGTCGAAAAGCCCCTGGTTGATTGCTGCACAGCCAACAGGTGATTGGTAAAGGTCAAAAGTCAATTGTACAAGCCAATTGCCAATTACCGATTAGCAAAGTGGTAGGTTTATGTGGTCTAAGCTGAAACGGCAAATTTGGGAATGGCGCGGAGTATTAATTACAGCTCCAAGTGTGGCTGGATTAATAATACTTTTGCGCTTTGCCGGATTTTTGCAGCTATTGGAATGGTCGGCTTACGATCAATTTATTCGCCTCCGTCCCCAGGAGCAACCAGACGATCGCATTGTGATTGTCGGAATTACCGAGACAGACCTAAAAACATTAAAGCAGTGGCCAATTCCCGATCGAGTCCTAACTAAATTACTCAATAAAATCAAACAACAGCGACCAATAGCAATTGGTTTGGATATCTATCGCGATTTGCCTGTCGAGCCCGGAAACAAAGAATTGGTGCAGCTGTATAATTCCACACCCAATTTGATTGGCATCAAGAAAATGGTTGGCGGTGTGAGCGGGCCAGCAGTAGACCCACCGCCGGCGCTGCAAGCGAAGAAACAAATTGGGGCTAACGATTTGCCATTGGATACGGATAGCAAGATCCGTCGGCATTTCCTGTACATTTCAAAACGTGACGAAACCATAGAGAGTTTGGCGCTGAGATTGGCTTTTATTTATCTTGAGGCAAAAGGCATCAAACCTAAAGGCGCTGCTGAAAATCAAGATTATTTGCAATTGGGTCAAACGGTGTTTGTTCCTTTTGAGGCCAATGATGGCGGCTATGTAAGTGCTGATGCCAGAGGATATCAGATTCTGCTAAACTATCGCGGGCCGGCTGGTACTTTCAAGAGCGTGTCTTTGATGGATGTACTGGAGAATCGCATCCCGTCCGACTTGATGCGCGATCGCATCGTGATGATCGGCTCAACGGCAGACAGCCTCAACGATCTCCTCTACACTCCTTACAGCAGCAGTATCATCGGCATTCCCAAGCGAACTTCTGGAGTGGAAGTTCACGCCAATCTAACAAGCGCGATTTTGAGCGCCGCACTAGAAGGTCGTCCCTTAATCAAAAGTTGGCCAGAGTGGCTGGAGTGGCTGTGGATTTTTGCTGCTGCCGCTATTGGTGCTATTTTAAGTTGGATACGCCGATATAAGGGAGGTGTGGCCAAATTTTCCATCCGGAGAACGGCTAGTATGCTGTTGGCAGTGGGAAGTATAGTGTCGATCGGCTACCTATCATTCCTGCAAGGTTGGTGGATTCCTGTAGTTCCGCCAGTACTGGCTTTTGCAGGATCTGCGATGGCCATTACCAGTTATATTGCCCGTACAGCAGGAGAAATTCGCAACACTTTTAGTCGCTACCTTACCGATGAAGTTGTAGCCAGTTTGCTTGAGTCACCCCAAGGATTGAAGTTGGGCGGCGAGAGACGTAAAATTACAATTTTAATGTCAGATTTAAGAGGATTTTCCGCCGTATCCGAACGTTTGCCACCGGAAACAGTTGTTTCGATGTTAAACATCTACCTGGGGGATATGGCTGATGTGATTATGAAGTACCAAGGCACCATTGACGAGTTCATCGGCGATGCCATTTTAGTCATTTTTGGTGCGCCGACAAAAAGAGAAGATGATGCCGAAAGAGCAGTTGCTTGCGCCATAGCTATGCAGCTGGCTATGGATACTGTTAACCAAAAGAACGATCGCTTGGGCTTGCCCAGAATAGAAATGGGTATTGGCATCAACACAGGTGAAGTTGTAGTCGGAAATATCGGTTCATCGAAACGCGCTAAATATGGTGTAGTTGGCAGTCATGTCAACCTCACTGCTCGCATAGAATCTTACACATTGGGGGGCGAAATTTTAATTTCCGAGGATACTCGCAAAGATGTAGGTGACATCCTACAAGTAGATGGGGATTTCCCAGCACAGCCAAAAGGGTTTAACGAGCTTATCACCATTTATGAAGTAGGAGGTATCGATGGGAAGTACAACCTCAAACTGCCCAAACAAGAAGATTTACTCATCAAACTAAAAGACGAATTACCCGTACAATATGGCGTTCTGAAAGATAAGCATTTAGATGGCAGTACGTCCAAAGGAACCTTAGTTAAGCTGTCAGCCAAAGGTGCTGAACTGCACTCAGATATTATGCTCAAAGCACGAGAAGATAATATTAAGATGAGCTTCTTAACTGGCTCGGATAGAACGACAATAGTAGGAGATATTTATGGTAAGGTTTTGAGAAAAAATAAATATGAAGAAAATAGTTATTACATCGTTTTTACTAATATTTCACCGGAGGCAAAAGCGATAATTAACCAAATTTATAATAATTATGGAAAGACAAACTGAAAAACAAATTAAAGTCTTGAGCCTGAATCATTACATAATGGGGCACGCTACTTATCAGAATATATTGGAAAAAACATTTCAAGAACATATACAAAAAATTGAGTTTAACTCATTGCATTTACCAGATTACTTCAAAGGAGATTTCCTGGGTAGAGTTGTTTACTGGCTGCTGAGCAAACAGCTACCTGGGGCTCAGAAAGTAGATTATGACTTTCATAGATTTCGGACTGAGTTAGCTACTTCCTTCTTTGCGCGTCGCTGTTTAGAACGCGCTTTAAAAAATTACCAGCCAGATGTTCTTCACCTTCATACCCAAGCAATTGCTTACCTTGCCGCTCCCCTATTAAAAAAGTTTCCCTCTGTAGTTTCAATAGACAACACCGCAGCGTTACTCTCAAGGGATCGACCATTTCCATCTCCTATTACTTGTAGACCGATCGTAGAAGTTGAGCGTCAATGCTTTAGAGCAGCAGACCATATCATTACTTGGTCAGAACGAGCGCGACGCTCTGTAATAGATGATTATGGGATTTCACCAACAAAAGTTACTCATATTCATCCAGGTGTGCCCTTAGAGCTTTTCTTTGGCATAACCCCTAAAGAAAAATCTATTCATAGTAAGCCTCGGCTGCTATTTGTTGGCAATGACTTTGTACGTAAAGGCGGAGAAGATGTCCTAGCAGTCTTTATGGAATCTCTAAGCGATATATGCGAACTTGATATTGTTACCAATGCTTTTGTAAACTTAAGTACTACAACGAATGTCAGAATCCATCGAGGTATTGGTGCATTTTCTCCAGAAATTATAAAATTATATGCAGCAGCAGATATATTTGTGATGCCTACTCATGAGGAAGTATATGGAATAGTGTTTACAGAAGCGATGGCAGCGGGTTTACCTTGTATTGGTACTAAAGTTATGGCAGTGCCAGAATTAGTGCAGGATGGGGTGAATGGGTTTACGGTGAAACCGCGCGATCGCACAGCGTTGCGAGAAGCGCTCCTTAAATTAATTAACGATACCAATCTCAGATTATCAATGGGTCAAGCAGGCAGAGAAATTGCCAAAAAACAATTTGATGCACTTATAAATTGCCAGCAAATTGCCAAAATTTTTGCCAATTTATCATCTAAAAAAAACATTAATTTTCAGGAATAAGTCTACAATGAGCAATTCTATATGTATTTGCGGATCGGAAAAATTTGATATAGTTATTGAAGGTAATTATTCTTATTTTCCTGTCAATGGAAAAATCGTGACATTTCAAGCACTCAAATGCTTGTCATGTGGATTGGTTATGACAAACCCAGCGCCTGTAGAAGTTGATAAAGATAGCGAAGTAAAAATACATGAAGACGACTATATCAATTATCTGGAAGAGAGTGCCTATAGAATTAACCAATTAAAGCCGTATTTAAACGACTCTACAAAGATACTAGAAATAGGCTGTTACACCGGTAAGCTAGTGGAAATGGCTGCACAGCTTGGAGTCAAAGAATCTATTGGAATAGAACTATTAAGTAAAGCCGCAGCTTATGGCAGGAGCTTAGGTAGAGATATCAGAGATATGCTTCTGGACGAGTGCAACTTTCCATCTAACTACTTTGATATAATACAAGCTCATCACGTACTTGAGCATATCCCCAATTTGCAAGAAACATTAGATGAAATTTCGAGAGTCCTTAAGCCAAATGGTATATTTTATGTAACAGTACCGCGATACAACTCTGTTTTTGTCAGGTCTGCCAATTGGGCAGGATGGTATCCTCAAGAACATTTTTGGCATTTTACAGAAAAGACTTTAATTGAGTTACTCGCTAAGCATGAATTGGAAATATCTAAATTTTGCTGTCCCATACATCATGCTACTAAAAAAGATAAATTTTACGGAGTAAAAAGAATGATGAAATGGGGAGTAAAAAACTTAAATATGGGAGATACGCTAGAAGCTTTTTTTTATAAAAAAAGTTAAAGAAGGCAGAGATGAACTAATCTGATAATTTTATGGTGCATAAATCGCCTGAAATCAACTTAAGTATAGCCTTAGTAACTCGAAACAGACCGGAGAGTTTGGATCGTTGTTTAAAAAGTTTGCGATCGCAAAACATTCAACCTTTTGAAGTAGTAGTTTCCGATGATTCCGATCCTGAATTGGCACCCAAAACAGAAGCAGTGGCAAAGTATTGGAACTGCCGCTATATTATTGGGCCTCGTCACGGTCTTTATGCGAATCGAAATTATACTGCTTTAGCTTGTCAGGGTACGCATATTCGCACGATGGATGACGATCACGTATTGCCAGATGGACATATGGAGCAGTGTATGGTAGCTGTTCGCTCCGATCCCAAATCTATCTGGACAAGTGGAGAGATAGGTTTTATCAATGGGGAGTATTGTGGGATTTCTCCAACAGCAAGCCAATTATACCCATCTGGAGTAGCTGGTGAAGTGACAGATGTTGATGATAATTGGGCGATCGCTGATGGCGCTACAATTTATCCCAGGGAAGTTTTTGACCGAGGACATAGAATGGTGGAGTGGTTTCCCTTTGGATCTAGCTACTTAGAGTTTGGAGCTTACCTCTACTACCACGGCTTTCGCAGTCGTTGCGTTCTCGGTGCATTAATTAAACACTATGCTGATGAAACGACTGTGAAGCGACAAGACAACATCAATGTCATTGAAAGCCAGCTTTATGCTAGTCTTTGTTTCAACCTGTTCTTTAAACCTAATCCAGCACTTGCTGTCAGATATAGTTTTGCATCGCTACGCTACTCGAATTTCAATCAAGATTTATTGTGGAAGTTACCTAAAATTATAGCCAAAGTAAAAAAGCGCTGGCAGAAAAATTAAAGGTAAAGTTGGGAAGCTGTAAATTCTAGTAACCACGTAAAAGGAGTAACAATGAAGACTGTAAAAAAGATAAACTACTTTAAAAATCTCCTGTTGCGCTCCAATTTTAACTACTATAGAATGGCGATGGCTCGTCCGCCTTATTGGATTGCAGCGAACGGCAAAACTTGTCAGGTATTTGCTGGTAACGATTTGGGGTCGGCAACTTGTTACGGAGAGGTAATTGTTCAGGATTGCTATGATATTTTCAAATGGTCAAAAGACTTAAATCCATCAGTAATTGTAGATATTGGTGCGAATGTAGGGATGTTTAGCAAGCTTTGCAGCTTACTGTTTCCCGATGCTGATATATATGCCTACGAACCAAATCCAATGGCATTAAGTTGGCTTGAGCAAAATGCAAAGATGACTAATATCAAAGTATTTCCTTATGCGGTTACCGATCGCACAGGAGTCGTCATGCTGGATACGAAATCTGATTCTACAAATGGGCAGATCGGTGCAGAAGGTAACTTACCTGTCAATTGTATAAGTGCCTCTGAGGTGGCGTCAGGGCGTAAAATCGATTTGTTGAAGATGGATTGTGAGGGGTCGGAGTGGTCAATATTCCAGAATACCGAACTACTCAAACGCACTCAAAACTTTTGTATGGAGTATCATTTATTTGATAAACAAACCATTCAAGAGCTACAAGAGTTAATTGAAAGATCGGGTCATCGGATTGTCCGCATATCTCCCCAAGAAAATTGGCAGAGTACGGTAGGTATTCTTTGGTCAACACAGCTATAAAATTATTTTTTTAGCCTATAAAAATAGGTTTTTATTTTTATGTCATTGAAAAGAAGTGCGGCGGAGGGAATGGTCTGGTTGGTAAGCAAGATGATAACCAACCATAAAAATATACCAGAAAAAATCAAGTCAATTTTTGTTTTACGAAACAACGATATTGGCGATCTATTAGTAATAACTCCGCTTTTTGAGGCTTTAAAGCTGCGGTTCCCCGATGCTGATATTGTGGCTGGTGTAGGCGAGTGGAACGTGGAAATTCTGAAGCTGAATCCGTATATTTCAGAAGTAATGACAGTTAACGCGCCCTGGAACAATAAAGTCATTCCTAACCAAAGTTTATGGGATGCTTTCAACTATATTGCTTTTTCATCTGAGAGTGAGGAGTTGGCAAAACGGCGTTTTGATGTCGGTATTGATATTTTAGGAAGCTATTTTGGTTCGTTGCTGATGATGAGGACGGGCATACCCTATCGTTTGGGGGTACGGGGATATGCAGGCGGACACACAGCAACGCAAAAGTACGTGCAATTTGATGAGTGGCAAAACGTTGGTCGTGCAGCTCTGCGTTTTGCCGAACTGTTGGGTGCGACGGAATTGCCAGAGTGCAGACCGCAAATATTCCTGAGCGAGAGCGAACTCCAGGCGGGCGAGCATCGGTGGTCGCCCAAAGGCGATCGAGCAGATCGACGATTACAGCGCATCGTTATTGGGCCAGGGGGAGGTTTTGTCGAGAAGTGCTGGCCGTTGGAAAACTACGTAGCTCTGGTAAAAATGCTGACGCAGGGAGACAATCTAGAAGTTATTATCGTTGGGGGAAAGCACGATCGCTCTGCCGGTCAACAATTAAGCGCAATTTCACAGGGGGTGCGGAATTTAGCTGGAGATCTGACACTAAGGGAAACTTTCGCTTTAGTAGCTGCTGCTGATTTTGTCGTCTGTAACTCCAGTATGTTGATGCACGCAGCTGCTGCTTTCTCCATACCTACGGTTGTTTTGCTTGGGGATTGTTTTCCTTCGACTAAACAGCACGCGGCATTGTGGGGTTACGATCGAACGTGCCATATATATGGTAAAGAGAGCGATCGCAACGAACTTTATAAGCCGCCGGAGGTTATGGAAATTATCGCCAAGTTGCTCCGAAATTAATTTATAGCAACTGCTAGTTTAATCGGGCAGTCTCTATTATAATCAGACCACAGCAATGAATACAGTACGATCGAGGATTTACATCTGGCTCGTCAAATCAGCTACTACTTTCAATTATGGAGGCATAAATTTATGAATTAGCAGAAATTGCGAACGGATAAGTCGATTGAAGTTATTTTTTAGAGATAGGTAAAGCAGAAATGTCCATTATTCTTGTAACGGGTTCAGCTGGTCTGATTGGTTCCGAATCAGTACGTTTCTTTTGCGAGAAGGGATATACAATTGTCGGCATAGACAACAATATGCGGGAGACGTTTTTTGGTAAAGGTGCTTCCACAGAATGGAATCGCGATCGCCTCTCACAAGATTATGGGGAAAAATATATCCATCATTCTATAGATATTCGCGATCGAGAAGCGATCGAGAATTTGTTTAACACATACGGTAAAGATATTAGCCTAATAATTCACACAGCAGCCCAACCTTCTCACGATTGGGCTGCTCGCGATCCCTACACCGATTTTAGCGTCAATGCTAATGGCACTCTTGTATTACTAGAAAGTACCCGTCAAATTTGCCCGGATGCAGTATTTATTTTTTGTTCCACTAACAAAGTATACGGAGATTCGCCAAACTATTTGCCGTTGATTGAAAAAGAATTGCGTTGGGAAATTGAAGAAACCCACCCTTACAACAAGGGGATTGATGAAAACATGAGTATCGACCAATGCAAACACTCTTTGTTTGGGGCTTCTAAAGTTGCTGCCGATGTATTAGTTCAGGAATACGGTCGTTATTTTAGCATGAAAACAGCTAGTTTTAGAGGCGGCTGTTTAACCGGGCCAAGTCACTCTGGTGCTGAGTTACATGGGTTCCTTTCATATTTAATGAAATGCACTATGACCGGAACAGCTTACAAAGTTTTCGGTTATAAAGGCAAGCAGGTTCGCGATAATATTCACAGCTACGATTTGGTCAACGCTTTCTATCATTTTTACCAAAATCCCCGCGTAGCCGAGGTATACAACATTGGTGGAGGTAGGTTTAGTAATTGTTCTATGTTAGAAGCAATTCAAGAGTGCGAAGCAATTACCGAAAAGAAGCTGAACTGGGTATATGAAGAATCAAACCGAATTGGCGACCATATCTGGTGGATAAGCGATATTGATAAATTCAAAAGTCACTACCCAGAATGGAATCTAACCTATGGAATTACAGAAATTTTGAAAGAGATATTTAACCAGAATGTCAGTCGATGGGTTTAGCAGTCGATCGAGTTAACGATCTTAGAATTGACAATCATTGTTGTTTGGGGTATTTACAGCGATGTTATCAAAGCTACTTCGGAATCGCATATTGAAATTTATTATCGCAGGTGGCGTAGCAGCAACATTCAATTTGTTGCTGATGAATTGCTTGATCGAGTTCATGGGATTTGACACACCTATTTTACGAAATGTAGCGAATGTACTGTCGATCGAGATGTCATTGCTGTTTAGTTTCTTCTTATACCGAATTTTGGTTTGGCCAGGGGGGAATTGGACAGTTAGAGAAGTGTGGTTGCGGCAACTCCCTCTTTACCATATGTCTGCCGGATCTGCTATAATAGCTCGGATTTTTATTGTATTTCCTATTTTGGATTCGCTCTTAATCGATTATAGAATAAATACTTTAGTGGGTGTATTGATAAATGCTTCGCTCAACTACTTGATTAGCGACAAACTGGTATTTAAGAGTCAAGTTAAAGACTCAAAATACCAGAATAAGGCAGAAACGGAGTCCGAACTATATTACCCAGAAGGTTTAGCTCCTGCATTGGAAAATAGCTCTAATTTACCAATGTACAGTGGCAGAGATAAAGGAGCTTCACTATCTACTAAAAATGGTAAAGTCGATGTTTTATCAGTGGTAATTCCCGCTTACAACGAAGAAGGATCTATTGTATATACGGTGGAATCCATCGCTCAGATGTTAGAAGAAAAAAATATTCCTTACGAAATTTTAGTTGTCAACGATAACAGTAGAGATCGCACCGAAGAATTATTGCAGCACCTCAGTTCCCAAAACGAAAAAGTACGTTATATCAACAACTATTATCCAAATGGCTTTGGTTTTGCCGTGCGTTGCGGGTTAGAAAATTTTCAAGGAGATGTCGTGGCAATTGTGATGGCGGATAGTTCTGACGAGCCTGAAAATATAGTTGACTATTATTATAAGTTGCAAGAAGGCTATGAGTGCGTGTTTGGATCGCGCTTTATTAAAGGTGGTAAAGTAATTGATTACCCGATTCATAAATTGATAATAAATCGGCTAGCTAACCTATTTATCCAAATACTATTTGGATTGAAATTAAACGACACAACAAATGCTTTTAAAATTTACAGAAAAGAGGTAATAGAAGGTGTTTTTCCACTTCTATCTCACCACTTCAATTTAACAGTTGAAATTCCTTTAAAAGCAATAGTTAGGGGGTATTCTTACACAACAATACCAATTATATGGCGCAACCGTAAAACGGGAGTTTCTAAGTTAAAAATAAAAGAAATGGGGAGCAGGTACTTGTTCATAGTCCTCTATATATTTCTGGAAAGAATGCTTTCTAGAGGAGATTATGTACGTAAGCGTCATGAGCAAGCTGGTATTAGGATAAAAGCTTAATATGCTAAAGTTAGGCTAAGGTTTTGAGATTGTATTTGAAGTTCCAATTTTTATGGAGTTTTTTTGGGAGGACAAATGTTTGTGAAAGCATCAAAAGATTTCTAGTTAGGCAGAAGTAAGAATATAGAGGTAAAGCAGGTGAGTAGAAAAGTTTTAATTACAGGAGGTTCTGGTTTTGTTGGTAGCTGTTTGGGGCTGGGGTTAGCGCAACGCTATCCTGACTGGAAAATCGCGGCTTTAGATAACCTGAAACGACGGGGTTCTGAGTTAAATTTGCCAAGACTGAAGCAGGCAGGAATAGAGTTTATTCATGGTGATGTCCGGAATAAAGAAGATCTCGATCCTGTGGCATTGCAACCAGACTTAATATTAGAGTGTTCTGCGGAACCATCGGTGTTAGCTGGCTATACTTCTCCTGGTTACGTACTCCAAACAAATTTAGTAGGAACTATTAACTGTCTGGAATTGGCACGACAGACTCAGGCAGATTTTATCTTTCTGTCTACGAGTCGGGTTTATCCGATCGCGCATCTCAATGCTTTAAAATTTAGAGAAACTGAAACTAGGTTTCAACTTTTGGATGAGCAGTCTTTGCCTGGTGTTTCGAGTCAGGGTATTTCAGAGGAATTTCCCTTAGACGGAGCGCGATCGCTCTACGGAGCTACTAAACTAGCATCAGAGCTGCTCATCGCTGAATATGCCGATGCTTATGGACTCAGAACTGTGGTCGATCGCTGTGGCGTGCTGACTGGGCCTTGGCAAATGGGGAAGGTCGATCAAGGTGTATTTGCTTTATGGATGGCCGCTCACTATTTTGGACGATCGGTCAAATATATCGGTTATGGAGGAACAGGTAAACAAGTGAGAGACTTCCTACACATAGCAGATTTATTAGACTTAATTGATATCCAAATTCAGAATTTAGATAAACTGAAAGGACAAACTTTTAATGTGGGAGGTGGAACAGAAAATACACTTTCTCTTTATGAAACAACTCTGCTTTGCCAAGAAATTACCGGACAGCAAATTGCCATTACCCCAGTACCCGATAACCGCACAGGAGATGTTCCTATTTATATAACAAACTCCAGTAAGATTATGCAAACTACTGGATGGAAGCCTCAACGAAATGCTCAAACCACTTTAACTGATATTTATCAATGGATTTCTGAATACAAGCATATAGTTAGTAATGTTTTTGCGTAGTTATATAAATTAATATTTAACCTGATGATTGCACAGCATACTTACTCTTTGAAAAAATTTATCCTGACAGTAGCAATACCTATTGCTGCCATTTGGTCTATACTATTTTTGTTGGGATATCCCTTACCCTGTATAGACGATCTTTTCTTTACAGGCGCAGCGATTAACTTATCCAAAGGAGGGGAATTTACCAACCCGTACTTAGAAGCGTGGAACTCAGCATTGAGTAGCGGTAAATTCTACTTTCAACCTCCTTTTCACTCTTATACTTTAGCTGGGTGGCTAAAAATTGCAGGTATTAGTACAACTAGCTTACGGTTATTCCAGTATTTATGCTACAACACATTCTCTTTATCTTGTGCGCTGCTACTAAGATTTTACGGGTTTCCCAGACTTACTGCAATTTGTGCAACTGTTCTGTTCGCGGCATGGCACTGTAACTCCAACCCTTACTATAGTACAGGTTTCCGCCAAGATGCTCTGGGAATGGCTTTTTTAGGGTTAGGTCTATGGCTGCTCACAGGGGACAACTGGTGGCGATACTTTCTGGGTTTTAGCTTTGTTGAAAGTGCTGTTTTCACTTCGCCGATTACCTCTGCCTACGGATTTTCTTTTGGCATAGCTATCTTAGGGATAAATTCGATCTCTACAGGTAGCCCAAACAATATTAATACTAAGTATATTCAGACAAGAGTTTTAGCGCTTTTAGCAGCAACCGCCCTAATTTTTACTCTCTTTTTACTGTGCATTAATTTTGAAGTGAAGATTTTTCTGTCAGACTTTCTTCTTCATGCTTCTTGGCGACAAGCTGGAAGCATTAAGGGAATTATTTTATTTTTTAAGTTGATGACAGAGTACTATGGCCCTGTTTTGAACGTACCCAGTTACATTTTATTTTTATTAATAGCTATAATAGTTTTTCAAAAAAGGCATTTTATTCCCGTATACTTAAAAATTTTATTTGTTGGGCTAACTACGGGGATGGTTTTAAATATGTTCCTTTATGGTTTAGCTTTGTGGTTTAATTTTTTCTTTGTTTGGCTTGGAATTGTCTGCATAGTTTCTAAGATTGGGGGAGCAAAACAGAGGTTATATGCAGCTATAATGGTACTGATAATTTATTTGTCCAGTCAAAGCTTAAATATCATATCTTTGGCAGGAAGAGAATATCTGCCGTCAGCAAAATACCAACAAATTAGAGAAGCTTTCCTAGCTAAACCAAACAGAAAATACGCTATAGATGAAGTAGCAGCTAGGTTTGTGTTTGACTATAAATTGCCTAAAAATTCTATAGACTTGACTTTTATGGGACCAGTTAATGCCCCTCTACTCTCAGCAAAAGATAAGCCATCCGATGTTACGTGGATAGCTAGTACACATCGGCTAGCAATGCAATATCCAGAATTGAACATAAAGTACCCAAGAGTTGAATTTTTAGGCCGCAGTTTCAACTCGCTACCAAAAAAGCCTTTTGAACTTACAGTGATTCCTTAATAAGGAATTACGGTTTGTTAGTGGTAGCTCGATAGTAGAAAGTAAAAATGACGACCTCAGCCCAAGTTACTTGCATCACTCCCGGTCTTCCTCCGGCGATCGATGGAGTCGGAGATTATGCCCTTAATGTGGCTAGGCAACTCCGCCAGGATTTTAGCATAGAAACGCATTTTATTGTGGGCAACCCGTCTTGGGCTGGCACAAAAGAAATCGATCGATTTGGGATCGGCCAGGTAAGCGAACGTTCTGTCGATCGTCTGTGGTCACTGCTGGATAGTAACAGTCAGAAAACGGCTACAATTCTTTTACACTACGTTGGCTATGGCTATGCTAAGCGAGGCTGTCCTTTTTGGTTAGTTAATGCCTTGGAAAAGTGGCGAAAAGTTAACAATAATGGCTCTTTGGTGACGATGTTTCACGAACTTTACGCCACAGGGCCAATATGGGCAAGTTCGTTTTGGCTGTCCCCGGTGCAAAAAAACTTAGCTGTGCGGCTAGCGAGATTGAGCGATCGCTGTCTCACCAGTCATCAAGGCTATGCCCAAATCATACACGAGTTAAGCTCCGGCAAACATTCTCAAATCCCCGCTATTCCAGTCTTTTCTAATATTGGCGAACCAAAACAAGTCCCCCCCCTAGCACATCGTCCTCGCTCTTTAGTGGTTTTCGGCAGTTCCAGCAATCGTCTGCGAGTTTATCAGAGGTCGTTATCAAATCTGGTATTGACTTGCCAACAGTTGGAGATTGAAGAGATATGGGATGTAGGGCCACCTACGGGTCTCGATCTCTCCAAGATCGATGGGATACCAGTAGTGGTGATGGGTAAGAAAACGGCAGCGGAGATTAGCGCGATCCTATTAAATTCTGTAGCTGGATTTTTTGACTACCATACCCAGTATTTGGCTAAATCCGGTGTTTTTGCTGCCTATAGCGCCCACGGAACGATTCCGATCGGCATTTTCTACAATGCTTTGCAGATGGATGGTTTGGAGGCGGGGAAACACTACTGGCTAGCAGATCGTCCCACAGCAAGGCTGAGTTTGGAAGTCGGGCAGGCGATCGCAGATAATGCCTATACTTGGTATCAAAGCCATAACTTATCGGTACAAGCGAAAACCTTTGCCACACAACTGTTGAGCCAAAATAATTAAGTATGGATGGATCTCTGGAAACCCAGCATCAGCTAGCAGCACAAACCAGTGGCGGTATTAGTAGCGATCCGGTCTACGCAGCGTTTGAACGGGTATTGATACAGCTCGATCTCAAAGGCGATATTTTAGATTTTGGTGCGGGTACGGGAAATTTAACTCGGCGGCTGCAAGCGTTAGGTCGCTTTCGATCGATTAGTGCGATCGATATCATCCAGCATTCTCCCCAAGTTGATGATTCTATTAAATTCCTGACCGGAGATTTAAATTATCCCACCGACATCCCTCCCGAAACATTTGACGTTATCGTCTCAGCAGAAGTAATCGAGCATTTGGAAAACCCCAGAGCAGTTGCACGCGAATGGTTTCGATTGCTCCGTCCCGGTGGAACTCTGATTTTTAGTACACCCAATAATGAAAGTTGGCGATCTTTATTGGCTCTTCTATTACAAGGACATTTTGTACTTTTTGGTGATAGTTCCTATCCGGCACACATTACCCCACTTCTACGGAAAGATGTCGATCGCATCCTCAAGGAAGCTGGCTTTTCTGCACCCAAATTTATTTTTACCGATATTGGTGGTATTCCTAAGTTTCCCTCACTCCATTGGCAAACCATTTCCGCAGGACTGCTCAAAGGGTTGCGTTACAGCGATAACTTCCTGGCAATTACCCAAAAACCCACATGAAAGATGAAAATTCTGCTTTACTCCTCAGTTTTTTGGCCTTCTACAGGTGGCGTTGAAACTATCACCGCCACTTTAGCTGAAAATATCGTTAATTTGGGGCATGAATGCCTGGTTGTTACCGAAACGCTTGCCAAGCCAGATGAAGAGCCGCCTATCTATAAAGTAATTAGAAAACCTACGCTCAAAGAACGTTTTGAACTTACCCGACAATGCGATTTAGTACATTCTAATGGTGCGAGCGTAGCCATGTTTCCCTTCGCAAAATTAAACAATAAACCTTTTATCTGGACACACAATGGCTACCAAGTGTCCTGTATTGATGGGTTGGGCTGGGTGGATGGCGAACCCGCTCCCATAACTCCCTTAGCTTCCATAAATTATCATTGGAAAAAAAATGGCTTAAGTTATGTTTTAAAAGAGTCAGTAAAGTTATACATTAGGCGCTATGTTGCGGACAACGTAGATTTAAACATCGCCTGTTCAAACTGGGTAGCTAAACGACAAACTTGCAAAAATCAAGTGGTCGCTCATACACCTTATTCCTTAAATAAGTTCAAAGCTGCCAAAAACATCCAAAATCACCAATATGATTTTATCTACGTTGGACGTTTGGTTAGCGAAAAGGGAGTTCCCGACTTAATCCGTGCATTTCACTTGTTGATTTCCGAGCCAATCCATAGTACTAAAACCCTGGCTATAGTCGGTGACGGAAATATAAGACCTTCTCTAGAAAAGCTTGTTCGGGAACTTGGATTGGTAAATAATGTGTTTTTCTTTGGCTCTAAATCGGGTAAGGAATTAGTGGAAATTATCGGTAAGTCTCATATTGCCGTTGTTCCTTCAGTCTGGGAAGAACCATTTGGAGGAGTAACATTAGAACTTTTAGCCGCTGGCAAAAATATGATTGTTTCTGAATTCGGCGGACACGCAGAATGTGTAGGAGATGCGGGACTCAAATTCAAAAATGGAGACGATCGCGCCCTTTATGAATGTATGATTAAACTGCTCGAAGATAGGTCTTTAGCTGAAAAACAACTTGAAAGCGCGGCTGTTCAACTCGATGCTTTTGATGAAGTAAAACTTACCAAAATATATCTTGAACTGTATGATAAAATAATTAGTAAAAAATAAATTGAATTACGTTAACTTCAATGTATTATATATTGACATTCGGTTTCAGGAGAGTGCAATGCTAAGCACGAGTTCGCACGATCGGCCAAGTTTTGCCTACGACAAAGATTACTATATTTCTCATTACGGACGAGTATTCACCGATGAAAAATACTATAATTTGCTTTCTTTGTATTGGCAAGAGGCAATTTTTTCGGCGAATCATCTTGATGTTAACCTTTCTGTTTTGGATTTTGGTTGCGGGTTAGGTCAAGTTTCAGCAGCTTTACCAAATGTAGCATTTTTTGATTTTTCCGAGTTTGCCATAAATTTTCTGAGACAGCGCGGCCAAAAAGCTTTTGGTAGTATAGAAGAAATTCCGCAGAATCATTTTGACCTTTTACTGTCATCTCATTCTCTCGAACACTCTCCTACTCCAGCCGATGACTTGAAAAGATTTCACCGCTATGTGAAACCAGCAGGTAAATTAATCTTGATTCTTCCCATAGAAGTAAAATTAAACCCCTCTCTGGAGCCTGATAACGACCAACATTTTTATTGTTGGACATTTCAGACAATTACTAATCTTCTCCTGCATTGTGGCTGGCGTCCTATTCGTCAAACTAAACTGTATGGCCCTTTTCTTTTAGGCAAACTTGCGTCAACCTTTTCTGAAGAGCGAGCGGTTAAAATTGCCTATTCTTTGGGACTTTTAAAGAAAAACTACCAATCACTTATGACAATTGCTGATTCGATGATTTAAAAGAGGGGTTATTTTAGTGAAGCTACTAATTGCTCTGCTAGCCGTTGTCGCTATATTTTTATTCTCCTTTTCCAATTGGCGTCGCGCTGTAAAGATAGCGTTTTTCCTTATCGTTATTGAGGGTGCGCTGAGAAAATGGGTGTTACCGCAAGCTAGCGAACTAATTTATTTTTTGAAAGATTTTTTTCTTTTAGGAGCTTACCTTAAGTACTATGTAGCGGGGGGAGAAAGAAAATTTCCGATTAAAAATCACTTGGTTAATGCCATGATTTTTATGGCGGCAGGATGGTGCCTGTTGCAGGCTTTTAATCCAAGTTTAGGTTCGCCCATTATTGGCTTGTTTGGATTGAAAACCTATCTCTTCTATATTCCCTTTATTTGGATGATGCCAGTTTTATTTCCCACAGAGGAAGAGCTTTACAAATTTTTGCGATCGCACCTTTTTTTACTGATACCGGTTGGCATATTGGGCGTTGTTCAATTTTTCAGTCCGGCATCCAGTCCGATTAACTCATACGTTCAAAGCGAAGTGGCAAAAGTGGAAGTTGCCACATTCATAAATAGCGACTTAACAGCTGGAGGTGTACGCATAACAGGAACATTTTCATACATTAATAATTACGCAGCCTATTTACTAG
Organism: Aerosakkonema funiforme FACHB-1375; assembly: GCF_014696265.1. GTDB lineage: Bacteria > Cyanobacteriota > Cyanobacteriia > Cyanobacteriales > Aerosakkonemataceae > Aerosakkonema > Aerosakkonema funiforme_A. Next base: position 115,718 of record NZ_JACJPW010000002.1, read on the forward strand.
CGTGTTTTAGCTTACTACTACCTATACTTTCATTTAAACAGTCACGGTGGTGGCAGTGGGCTACTATTGCTGAATTGCTTTTATGGACGGTTAACTCTTTTATGACTGGCTCTCGCAGCACAGTTTTCAGCGCTGTGATAATTTTGGGGGGCTATTTAGGTATTAGAACTCTCACCAATCCTTATGCTGTTTTCCGTTTGCTCAAGCCTTTCTTGATACCATCTGTTGTTGTTTCTATGGCTTCTCTAATTTGGTTTCGCCCAGCCGTGGATGCTTTTCTGAACCGTACCAGCGCAGGTAGAGACATATCCGATCGCGTTTTTGGCACATTATCTGAGCCTTTTAACTATATAAATTTTAAAGGAATTGATGGCTTTGGTGCCGGTGCAACGCACTTAGGAGGTGCAGCGCTTCGCCTTGCGTTAAATTTACCCCCAGGCGAAGTTATTCCTGTAGGTTATGAGGCAGAAATGGGGAGAATAGCTTTAGAGCTAGGCGTAATAGGTTTCATAATATGGTATGCCTTAAGGGTAAGTATAATAATTGCGCTTTTTATGGTATTCTGGAAATTGAAAAGACCGTTCCTTCGTCAGTTAGCACTAACCGCTTTTCTTCTACACGCAATTTGGATCAACGGGCAGCTTGTTTTTCACCATACCTTCGCAACTTACTACTGGTTTTCCACCGGTTTTATCTTTCTATTACCTCGATTGGAACAAGTGATGAATTGGCAAGAACAATTACAATGGTTAAACCAAAATGCCCAAGCTGCGTATCTCCCTGATTCACCCGATCGGCAATCCGAATTCTCGTGAAGCTGCACTGGCTTTGTGGGAAGCCGATCTGCTCGACGAAATAATTACCACAATTGCTTACAATCCTAAAGGATGGGTATCGCGCTACTTAAATTTATTGCCAAAAACAATTAAAAACCGAGTAGCTGATGAATTAGGGCGGCGGACGTGGATGGCACCAAAGGGTGTTTGGATGCGTCCGCATCCTTGGCAAGAAGCAATGCGAATTGCTCTCGTGCGGACAAAATTGAACGATCGCTTAGGTTTTAGTTTACAAGAAACAGTTGATTGGATTTACGCTTCGATCGATCGCCATGTCGCCGAGAATCACCTTGACAATCTAGATGCCGTTTACGCTTACGAAGATGGAGCGGCAACAACATTTCAAGTCGCTAAACAACGCGGTATTCTCTGCTTATACGATCTGCCCATTCTCTTCTATCGCAAAAGTCGCGACATTCAAACAGAAGAAGCTCAACGTTTTCCAGAGTTTACCTCGGCGTTGCAAGCAGCGAGGGAACCTGCTTGGAAAATCGAGCGGAAAGAACAGGAAATTCAGCTAGCCGATCGCATCTTCGTCGCCTCTTCATTTGTACAAAATTCATTAGTGGAAGCTGGCGTCAACCCAGAAAAAATTAACGTCATTCCCTTTGGCGCACCCATCGATTATTTCTATCCCAAACCCAAAACAGACAAATTATTTCGGGCTTTATTTGTCGGTCGGATTGGTCCGCGCAAAGGCGTCCACTATTTACTGCAAGCGTGGCAAGAATTGAAATTGCCAGAATCTGAGTTATTGCTAGTCGGAATTAATGAATTTCCAGATAATTATTTAGCACAATATCGAAATCAAATTCGTTACATTCCATCCGTACCACACGCTTCATTAAATGACTATTATTCTAGTGCCGATGTTTTAGTTTTGCCCACACTTGTGGAAGGACTTCCTCTGGTGGTGTTGGAAGCGATGGCTTGCGGTATTCCCGTTATTACTACCCCAAACGCGGGCGTTTCAGATATCATCGCTGACGGTATAGAAGGTTTCATCGTACCCGTTCGCGATGTAGAATCTCTTAAGGAAAAATTAGAGTGGTGTTACAGCCATACCTTAGAATTAGCGGAAATGGGACGACGCGCTCGACACCAAGCCGAACAACTAACCTGGACTCGATATCGACAGCAGTTGGCAAGCCGAGTCAAAGAGGTTTTAAGTCCCGGCGATAGTGGAGGTTCTTGAGCAAGCTGCAAGGGTTTGCGCTCAAACCCATACAAGAATTTTTAAACTTTGGTATAATTGTCAATCGTTAAGAAAGGAGAAACTTAGGATGAATTTTGATGAAAAATTAGTCGAAATTTTAAAAGGGAAGTTTGATTACGAACAAAGTCCAATTTGTGCGACACCTTCAGGAAATTATTTTTGGTATCGCAAGCGGCAAGAAGTTATAAAACTGTTTAAACGCAATCTTCACTTGTTTGATCTCAATCAAACCGAAAAATCAGCACCTTATCTGTTTGTAGATGTTGGTTGTGGCGAAAGCATCGATCTATTTCTAATTCGTCAATTTTTAGAAAAACATTCGTCAGGTTGGCGTTTGATAGGTTTAGAAGCTGAGCCTACTGCATTAGAAGTGGCTAATCTTAAGAAGAAATATTACAATGTGGATAATGTCGATATAATAGCTTGTGACGTTACAAAAAACCTACCATTTAAAGATGGCGAAGTTAATGTAGTTTATTGCTCTGAAGTGATCGAACATCTAATCGATCCGGAGTTATTTATAAAGGAAATAAAGCGGATAACCAAACCAAACGGATACCTAATTATTACCACACCAAATGAACCAAATGTGTTTCAGGGTGCCTACTGGAGCCGAAACCGTCTTGACAGGATGCGAGCAGAAATGCAGGCGATGAAAGAGCAATCTCAAAAAGTCAATATAGAAACTGAAAATGTCTTCTTGCACGGCCATGTATCGTTAAAAACAATTAGCGAGTGGGATAATACTTTAGAAAAAATAGGTTTTAAAATAGTCGATCGCGGACGCGGTGCAGTCACATACGGGGCAACGCCATTTTATGACAATGCGTGGATTTTAGGCGGTCGCTTTCTGCTAGAAGCATTTCTAGATCTACTACCGCGACAGTGGGTATGCAATCTGTCAGATCAATTAATTGGTCTATATAGACTGGAGAAATGATTGGGCAGTCGATCGAGCAGCGATCGCAACTTGAGGCAGTAGCAAAAATTAGCGAACATAATCAATAAATGTGGCTCGCGATCGCCAACCTCATACTTAATAAAAATTGATGGTAAGGAGAGATTTACTGGTATGTTAAAAAAATTGGAGCGCAGTTCGATCGCATTATCGATAGTACTTCCCCTAGCTTTGCAGTAACTCAGGATGTCAAATATTACTAGACAAGGTAAGATTTACCTGTGTTTCCCTAACATCTTTGAATTTAAAGGGGGAATACAAGTTTATTCGGCTTTCTTTCTAGAGGCACTACAAAGTTTGTACCCCGATCGAAATTACGAAGTTTTTCTCAAACACGATACTCGATCGCTGCCAGAAGTGCCTTTCTTAGAGGGTACTAACTTTCATTTTACAGGCAAGTGGCCTTTGCCTTTACGAACTTTTGCTTTTGCTTCTCAAATTCTAGGATACGGTCTGTACCAACGTCCCGATTTAATTATCTTAACCCACCTTAACTTCGCCCCCGTTGCCTACTGGTTGAAACGTCTGGCAAATATCCCATACTGGACGATCGCTCACGGTGTAGAAGCTTGGAATATCGATCGTCCAACCTTGCAAAAAGGTTTGCAAAATGCCGATCGAATTATTTCAGTCAGCGGTTATACTCGCGATCGCTTACTCACAGAACAAAACCTCGACCCGCTGAAAATTTCTCTCCTACCAAATACCTTTGATGCCAGTCGTTTTCAAATTGCACCCAAACCGCCATATCTGATGGAACGTTATGGATTGACGCCAGAAGATTCGGTAATTCTCACAGTAGCGAGATTAGACAACAGCGAACAATATAAAGGATACGATCGCATTATTCAAGCTTTGCCGGAAATTCGGCGTTATCTTCCCAAAGTGCGCTACATTTTGGTAGGAAAAGGAAACGATCGGCCCCGCATCGAACAGTGGATCGCCAAACTCAACTTGCAAGACTGCGTTACCCTAGCTGGATTTATTCCCGATAGCGAACTTGGAGACCATTACAATCTTTGCGATGTTTTTGCCATGCCTAGCAAAGGCGAAGGATTCGGTATCGTTTACCTAGAAGCTTTGGCTTGCGGTAAACCTACCTTGGGAGGCGATCGAGACGGTGCGATCGACGCCCTTTGCCACGGCGAATTAGGAGCTTTAGTTTCTCCTGATAATGTAGGAGAAATCGCCGAAACCCTAATTTCCATTTTACAGCGTACTTTCCCTCACACCAATATGTATCAGCCTGAATTATTGCGTCAAAAAGTAATCGATACTTTCGGCTTTGAACGTTATAAAAAAACTCTGGCAGAGTTAATTGAAAACTCTCCCATAGGAGTTAGCCAATGAAAGTATTGCATATTATTCCTTCCGTATCGCCGCGTCGGGGAGGGCCGACCCAAGTCGTTTTAAATTTAATTAAATGTTTACGAGAGCAAGGAATTGACGCCGAAATTGCTACCACCAACGACAACGGTTCAGACGGACTTTCCCCTCTAGATGTACCCTTAAATCAGCGAATTGAATACGAGAAAGTACCGATTTGGTTTTTTGAGCAATTTTCGCCACCCGCCAAAGGAGTACAAATAGCAAAAGATAAAGGATTTGTCTTTTCCGCACCACTCACTCGTTGGCTTTGGGAACATATTCGAGATTACGATATTCTAGACAACCACTATCTTTTTTCGTATCCTTGTACTTGTGCCGGTGCGATCGCCAGATGGCAAAAAGTTCCTTACACAGTCCGCGCAATGGGTCAACTTACTCCTTGGGCGTTATCTCAAAGTCGCCTTAAAAAGCAAATTTATAGCTTTTTAATCGAGCGCAAAAATCTCGCTCGCGCCGCCGCTATTCACTGCACTTCCATCGGTGAAGCCGAAGATGTCCGCAATTTTGGCATTCAAACTCCCACCGCCGTCCTACCTCTTGGTGTGTCACCGCCAATTTTTCGACCCGCTGCTAAGCAGAAAATACGCGAAATTTACGGCATTGCTCCGCAAACTCCGATCGTGTTATTTCTGTCTCGGCTTCATTATAAAAAACGCCCGGATTTGCTGCTGCGATCGCTCAGTCAATTAGCGGAGCGAAACTGCAACTTTCATTTGATCTTAGCGGGTTCGGGAGAACCAGATTACCTCAGCTATCTGAACAACTTGATATCGTCGCTAAATTTAGCAAGTCGCACCTCCTTACCAGGTTTTGCGATTGGTGAAGATAAAGATTTGTTACTGCAAGGTGCCGATATCTTTGTTTTGCCATCCTTTTCCGAAAACTTTGGTATTGCTGTTGGAGAAGCAATAGCATCTGGTTTGCCAGTAATTGTCACCCCCGATATCCAAATTTCGCAGGAAATTACTGCCTTTGAGACTGGGTTAGTAGTAGAGGGAGAAGTCGAACCTTTGGCAAATGCGATCGCCCAATTGCTAGAATCTCCCGAAAAGCGGCAAAAATTAGGGGAGAATGGGAAGCGGTTGGCAAGCGATCGCTATTCCTGGCAGAAGATTGGCCACCATCTCGCCGCCGTCTATACTTCCATTCTTCAGCAACAACCCATTCCCCCATATCCAGACAACTCAAAACTGAGATGAGCGACTGTTTTAGAAACAGAAAAATGAATTAGTTTTTTGAGGAAAATTAAATGATTAACTACAACTCGATCGAATCTCAAATCGATAACTTAGCCAAAAGTTTTGCCGAATCAAAACCCGTCAGACATCTAATTATCGATAACTTCTTGCCCGAAGAAATTGCCACCCAAGCTTTTAACGTCTTCCCCACAATTGCAGAAATGGATGTCTTAAAAGACTTCCGTCAAGATAAAGCTCAAGACCCCGCCATTAACAAATTCAATCCGATTTTCAGCGAAATTGTATTTCAACACCTGCACTCGCAACGACTTATCGATCTTCTTTCTAGAATTTCTGGCATACCCAACTTACTTTCAGATAGCCAATTGTACGCCGCCGGACTCGCCCAAGGAGCAAACGGCAGTTTCTTAAACGTTCACTTGGATAACAGTTCTCACCCAGTTAATCCTTGGTATCGTCGGTTAAACTTACTGCTTTATTTGAACAAAAATTGGACAGAAGAAAAGGGAGGACACTTGGAATTGTGGTCGCCAGATATGTCCGAATCAGTAGCGATTTTACCGAGCTTCAATCGCATGGTTATTTTCGCAACCGACAAACAATCGTGGCATGGATATCGCCGCGTCAATACACCAGATGGCGATAGCCGCAAATCGATAAATCTGTACTTTTTCACAGAGGAATCTCCAGACGGAACAGACTACTATCATGTCACATCTTTCAGAGCGAGAAAGAGTGAAATGCTCAACAAAATGCTTTATCCTGTAGACAATCTAGTTCGCTCTTTCGCTCGTGCTTTGAGACCGCAGAAAGATGCCCATGCTGTTCTTTACGATCGCAAAGGCAAAAAGGACTAATTCCTCAGCACGATCCAGCACCTACAAGTCTCAATCTCCGAATCCCTCCCCATCTCCTCATCTTTGGCGGTAGTTGTGGGAAACTTAGATCGGAATGCACTAGCCCCTCAAAAAAATGTCCTACTCTCAACGCCTGCTCCAAAAAGGCAATCGCCTGACTCGTTTTGCACATCAATCCCGCTTTAGCGCCGTTTTGAATGTTCTTGGCAACACTCGATACGATCGAGCCTTAGATTACGGATGTGGCGACGGTTGGCTGCTCAGAACAGCATACGAGCAAAACACAGTAAAATCGGGAATAGGCGTTGATGTAGATCCCTATATGCTGTCAGCTTGCCAGGAAATATTCGCGGATATACCTGGCTTTCAATTTTGCAAACCAGAGGAATTATCGCAAAAAATACCGCCACAAAGTTGCGATATAATCTTCTGCACTGAAACGCTCGAACATATCGGTAATCCTCAAAAAGCTTTGGAGCAAATTCTAATTTATTGTCAACCAAAAGCCACAATGGTAATTTCTGTACCTATCGAGATTGGGCCATCACTTTTATTAAAGCAAATGGGACGTTATTTTGCTAATAGGAATGGAAATTATGGCTACGAACCATATAAGTTAAAAGAGATATTTTCAGCGGCTATTTTATGGGATGCTAACAGTTTTACTTCTTCTCACTCTTTGCAATTAGACTACACTGGTCACAAGGGATTTGATTATCGTAAAATAGAGAAACTATTACAAGAAAAAGTCAAAATCGAGCGGCGGATTTTCTCTCCATTTCCCTGGAGTGGCAGTTTCCTTAACAGCACGGTAATTTGGGTGTGTAGCGTGGAAAATTATTAAACATTGGCTAATGTGTTGAATCGCAAACGGAAGCGATTTAAGTTACTCTTCTTAGCAAGCACCGCCCTGACGGTATTGCTAGTAATAATTCCGGTGCGACTGGCGATCGCTCATCTGCAAGCACCCCAACCCCAAGCTATATTTACATTAGGCGGAGGAATAGAGCGAGAAATTTTTACCGCCGAATTTGCCCTCGCTCATCCTACATTAGAAATTTGGGTTTCTACTGGCGTACCGACTTACAGGAGTAACGAGATTTTTCGCGCCTACGGTATTCCAGAAAGCAGACTGCATATAGATAGACGAGCAGTAGATACTGTCACCAACTTTACCACTTTAGTTGCCGATTTCAAAAGTCGGCATATGCAACATTTGTACGTAATTACCTCAGCCCATCATATACCGCGAGCGATGGCGATCGCTACCATCATTTTCGGCAGCCAAGGTATCGCCTTTACACCAGTATCCGTGCCATCCGGCGAACCAGTCGAATCTTGGCTTCGCATTTTCCGCGATATTTGTCGTTCGTTGCTTTGGATTTTTACAGGTCGTACTGGAGCCAGTTTTTCTCATAAATTGGAGGTGTGGAGATGAGGATACCAGCTAAGTATTGGATACCGGCTTCTGTCGTTGGGATCTTAATCACCACCGAAGTGACATTGCGGCTGGCTTTGGGTTTGGGAAATCCAGTTTTAGTACAAGCTGACTCCGATACAGGCTATCGATTTCAACCAAATCAAAAAATATTTCGATTTGGCAAGCACATTCAGTACAACCAATACTCTCAGCGTTCCGAACCGATTACACCAGAAAAGCCAGCAGGAAAACTGAGAATATTAATGCTGGGCGACTCGGTTCTTAATGGCGGTAATCCTACAGATCAAAGTCAAATTATTACAGAACTTTTTGAGGCAAAATTATCTGCATCCGGACATCCGGCAGAAGTTCTCAACGCCTCATCCGGTTCTTGGGGAATTGGCAATCAACTCGGATACCTGCGGAAATTCGGTACTTTTAACGCAGATGCCGTCATTCTGCAAATAGGTACTCACGATTTAACTCAGCCTACCAGTAATAGCGAGATCGTCGGTCATCATCCCTCTTTTCCCACTCATCCGCCGCTGCTAGCAATTCAGGAAGCTTGGACGCGCTACGCTTGGCCGAACTTAGCCTTTCGCTTAAAGCTGGGTTCTTTGCCTGGTGAACTTCCGCCTCCCACTTCTGCCGATCCCGATCGACAGTTCAAAGAGAATATGCAAAGTTTAAAACAGATAGCGATCCTGGTTCGCAGCAAGAAGATACCAGTGTTTGTTTTATTTACCCCCAATTATGATGATTTACTGCCAAACCCGAAACAGCCCAAGTATAAATCCGAGTTTTTACGGTTGCTAAAAAATTTACGAGTTCCTATGATTGACGCTCATGCGGTTTGGTCAACTTTACCACCTGGGACTGTAAAAACTTATTTTCGAGATTGGGTACACCTGACAGTGCCAGCGCATCAAGCGATCGCTCAAAAACTCTTCGATCGACTTTGCGTAGGTCGCCAGTTACCAGCCTGTTTACCCAAGAAGCCTCCGACTTCAGCGATCGTGCCTTAAAGAATCTTTTAATTATTTGCTTCCGTCAGTAATACCACGGTGGCGATATGTACAACCAGAAAATCTGTTTGCGTACCAACAGCAAAAATACGGGTTGGCAACCCCGATCTATATTTATACAGTCTCTTCCCCAGGATCTCCGGAATAATAAGTGAGGGTTTTGTAGACTTTATAGGTAAACTACTTTACCCGCAAAGGCACAACCTATGAGGGAAAGAGGGTCAGAGCTAAACAAGCTCAAAAGAAAGCTACCTAATTCCGAACGCAGCAAGATCGCTTGCTGTCTGAAGAATTAAAATTTCGCCTTTGAATTGCAAAACTACCCCGAAAGGGCTGATATCAGCTACAATCGGTCGCCTTGTGCCACAACCAATTGCACTGCCTTAAGTCCTTTCACCAAAACCAAAGGCTTGACCAGAAAGCGATACACCCCAGTGAGCTTTCGATTTGCCTACTCTGGGAACGGGGTATCCAACGGGGACATCTAAGTAAATTAATTCAGGGAAGGAGGTTTGAGATGCTAAAGATCCGGCTTCTCAAGACAGGTCTCCCCTTCTTTTGGTTGGGTATGAAAAAATAAATGGCTTCAGGGGAAGGGATGGCTCTAGTTGCGTCACTATTGTTTTGACCTCACGAAAGCTTTAGGGCATGATAAATGGGAATTCTACAAGGGGAACACAAGTTGTACCAGTTTTTGACTCACCGGCGAGGTGCCATAAGGAATGGAAATATTCCCAAACAGCAGCATTCAGTGAAACTATCTATTATTACCCAGTTTTATCCACCTGACTATGCCGCTACCGGACAGCTCATTGAAGAGCTAGCCTCGCAGTTGAGGCATTACGGTATGTACGTCCACATCTTCACAGGACAGCCAGGGTACGCCTTTCAAAAGGAAAGCGCTCCCAGCGAAGAATATAAGGACATGATGTCGATCAGGCGATCGCGCACATCTCGACTTTGGCCCAAACGAATACGCGGTAAAGCGGTCAACGGTCTGTTATTCTGTGTGCGATCGGCAGTCCACTTACTGAAAACCTCTTGGAGAGGCGATGTTTTACTCGTCACCACTGCACCGCCTTTCCTACCAATTTTGGGCTACTTAATTAATCTTTGGTTTGGATTGCCCTATGTATGTTTGCTGTATGATTTGTATCCCGATGTAGCGGTGGAACTGCAAGTCGTCCCCGTTCACCATTGGTTAGTTCGACTGTGGGATGTAATTAACCAACAAATTTGGAAAAACGCCCAAGGGGTAATAGTCCTCAGCCCCTCTATGAAACAGCGCATCGTCGCCAAGTGTCCGGAAGTCGCAGATAAAGTTGCCGTCATTCACAGTTGGGCCGATCCCGATATCATTGTCCCGATGCCCAAACAAGAAAACTGGTTCGCCCAAAAGTACAAGCTGGTAGATCAATTTACGGTTCTTTATTCCGGTAACATAGGGCGCTGTCACGATATGGAGACAATTGTGGAAGCGGCGGAACTTCTGCAAAACGAACCTATTCAATTTGTCTTTATTGGGGATGGCGCTAAGCGTCAAGCTTGTGAGGATAGAATCGCCGAGCTGGGTTTGACGAATTGTTTGTTTTTGCCTTACCAGCACAAGGAGAACCTTCCTTACTCGCTGACTGCTTGTGATTTATCTTTAGTCACGGTCAGTCCGGGAATGGAGGGATTGGTTGCTCCCAGCAAACTTTACGGTATTTTAGCGGCTGGGCGTCCGGTGGGAGTAATTTGTGAGGAACGTTCCTATTTACGCCAGCTGGTTGAAGAAGCGAAGTGCGGTGCTTCTTTCCGGAATAACGATGCTACCGGCTTGGCTAATTTTATTCGCCGTTTGGCTAGCGATAGCCAGTTAGCCGATCTCATGGGTAAAGCGGGTCGTTCCTACCTCAAATCCAACTTTACGCTGGACATTATTGCCCAAAAATATTCGGAGGTGTTGCTGGGTAAAGCCATAGTCACAGAACCAGAACCAACACCGCAAACACCGATCGTCGTTAATCAAGCTCACTAATAATTTCTTTGGCTTCGCAGATACCTGTTTCGGGGTCTGGCAGCAATTAAATATTTCGCCCCTACTCGTCTTGAGGATTGAGGCGAATCATCTCCCAAGTGGTGTAAGTTCCGATCGGACTCCAAATCGCGTAAGGAAGAAGTAACAAAGCTGCCCAGCCAGAAACAGTCCAGACTGTTATTGCTAAAATTACGCCCAAAATCGAACCAATAGCACCAATAATAGTGCCTACTTTGAGACTGCGAAGCCTAAACATAACAGGGGTGTAGGCTACGATCGCAATCTCCACGAGAATATAAAAGGCCATCAGCCACCACGTTTTAGCAGTTCCAGGGTCTTTTTCCCACACAATATAAGCTGACCAGCCCCCGCAAATAAAAATAAATGTCCAAATCAACGGAATAGCAAATTCAAATGTTAGCCATTGGGGACGCTGCAAGCGTTTGAACCACTTAACATCGCTAGGTGTAAACAAGTTGCTCCCCAGCGCAATTAATAAGCCTACCGCCGCAATTACCATCCAAGATTTAATCATTACCCTACCTTTACTTTTTGACGCCCACAGGCAACTTCTGTAACAATTGTCTCAAGTTAATAGCTGAGTTTAATCAGCCTGTGGTGATAATATTTATGGCATCTATCTTTAGATAGAAAATATACAAATTAAGCTCGGCTGTGTGGGCTTATTTTATGTTTTTTAGGAGTGCGATCGCTCTTTTCTTTTCACCGCAGATGAACACAGATAAACGCAGATGAAGAAAGAGCAAAGCGCGTTGCCAATCTAGTTTTCTATTGATAGATTTGAAACGAACATTATTGCCTCAATATGCGTGGGAGTAACAATTATTGTTTTACTTTTATTAGGTGTAAAATTTATAATTTTTACATTACATCTCACCTGGGAAAGAAATCCATCAGCTTTCCAGTGGATTTTAGCAATGTAATTGACACATTTGGCTAAATTAGCTAAAATTCAGAAATAGTCCATCCCGTCAAGGTTAGACAATCTGTAGTAATAAGAGGGCGAGACTTATGTCTGCCAGCATTGCACTAAATACAAGTGAGCTTCAGCAAATCTCCCAATCTAAAGAGATTAGATCTTTGGAACTATGGTTGCTTGCCCGAAAAATTAATAAAGCAGCAGTTATAGTTAAGAAGCAATGGCATAAGCTTTCTGAGGAAGACCGAGAAAAACTAAAAAGTTTAGCCTACAATTTGACTGATTATCGGACTGGTTTAAGTGGTGTAATTGCTAATTTTTTCAGTTTTGTTCGTCTAACAATAATAGTAGCCAATGGTCAAACAGATGCTCTTATTGCATACTGTAAAGCGATGAGTTTACTAATTGATAATATTTTTGAAGCTGTCGAGCGAGACGATCCTGAATATCAAGCAGTTTTATCCGATACATTACAGGAATTAACTTCTCATTCAGGTTCATCTAGTAAAGTTTTAAAGCCGGGAGAAACTCGTGGATGGTTGCGAAGCTTATCAGATCAAGCCCTTAACGAGGTTTGAAATTAGCTACAAGCAAATCATTAAGAAACATTACCGAAAAGACCAAAGAGCTAGGGATGCTTTTGAAGAGTTGGTTGATAGCTACATATCGCAACTCCAAGAAACTCCTAGCTCTAATGATATTTCGGATGATGAGGGATTTCCTAAAGGAGAATACAGCCAAGATTTTGAATTTAGAAAAATTAGGTTTAGCTTACCAGGTTTACGGGGACAAGCTAAGTATGGTCGTTTAATGTATGTTGTTTACAAACCAAAATGTTTTGTTTACTTGATGTGGATATATACTCATGAGGAGTTTGGTGGTAAGAATAAAACTAATAAAAGACCTCCAGACCCGGATTTAAAAAGAGAATTTAATTTGATAAAGGAAGATATAGAAGATAATAATAATTTTGAAGAAGATATAGAAGTGGGGGAAACAGAAAAAGATTAGTTTCTGGTTGTTTGGTGAGTGTGATCGATCTTTTCTTTTAACCGCAGATGAACACAGATGAAGAAATAACGATCTCACTTTAATATTTTTCAAGTCACCAATCCTTTCTTTCAAAAATCGGTTTTAATGAGGTGTCAACTATAATACCACCATGTTGCTCTCATATATTTTTAACCAAAAAACAGGTAGATGTCCTTTCGTTGACTTATCAAGATTGAAAATTAGACTTTTGGATTTTTTCCAAACGAAAACACCACCAAAAAAGCCTGATTAATTTCTACTAATCCATCAAACATCTTGTTGACTGAGTTAGTAATATCACCGATTAGCTCAACTCCTGCTGCGTGTAAAGAAGCTCTTTAATCACTCTCACAACATCATAAAGTTCATTACCTTGGGGGTTAAAAAATGTAAATTTCCTTGACAAATGGTATTGCCTATGTTAAGTTGTTTTTTGTTTATTTTTGAGGGAAATACTTATGAATAATATAAAAATTTATACTTTTTATAATAATAAAGGCGGTGTTGGTAAAACAACTCTTTGTTCTAATGCAGCAACCCTCTATGCAAAAAAACACCCAAATACCCAAGTATTAGTTATTGATATGTGTCCGCAAGCGAATATATCACAATTTTTGCTTGGAGGCGGAAGGAAAGGCTATGAAAATAATCAAAAATTACAATCTTCATTTACGAGAAGAAATATAGTTGGCTTTATAGATTGGCTTCTTAAAGGAAATGCAAATTTCCGAACACCTAAAACTTCTTATAAGGTTCAAATTTCTCCTTACAATAGTTATATTACTAATAATTTATATTTGATAGCTGGTGACTCATTTTTAGAGTCTTTTTCGTTGGCATTAAACTATGCTGTGATTAATCCTGCTAATACCAAGGCGTGGCTAGAGTATATGACGGCTATAAAAAGATTATGCGTCTATGAATTCGCCCAAAACCAATATGAAAATATGGTTGTTTTTATAGATTGCAACCCCAGCTTTTCCATATACACCCAAATGGCTTTAGTGTCTTCAGATAAATTAGTAATTCCAATGATGGCAGACTTCAGTTCACTCGAAGGAATTAAAGGTTTATTCATGTTGCTTTTTGGAAAATATCCTTCGGCGGCTTTAAAAAAGTATGCTGATGATGTAATTACTTTTAATAAACAAGTAGATTCTTTTAATTTGCAATTGCCTGTGATTTGGGAATTCGTATTCAATAACTATACCATTAAACATGGAGTTGCCGCAGCTTTTGAATCTATTAAAACGGAGCTAAATACTTTTTGCTACGAGCAATTCCAACAATTTCCATTATTATTTGCAAAGTGCGACCCCAGTCCTACTTGTATTACTGAATGGGAAAAATGTTATGTTTCAGGTATAAAAGATTTTCATACATCAGGTAAAGTATCGTCATCTCTTGGAATACCGATGTTTCTACTTCCAAATCAGTCTAAATATGCAATGCCCAATGGAAGAAATGTTAAACTTCCTACGAGTAACTACGAACAAGCTTTACAAGAAATAGAAAAGTTTGTAGACAAACTTAGCTAAAGTTAGCAATTTGATCGTTTATATTCAAATAGTAAGGTGAGCTTTGGCTCACCCTACCATTTTACCCAAACAGTCCACCAAAAAAGTCGATCGCCTCCTTTAACGCCGCAATAAACACATCAATCTCTTCCCGCGTGTTGTAGAAATACAAACTCGCTCTCGCAGTCGATTGCGCTTTGATATAACGGTGCAAAGGTTGAGTGCAATGATGTCCGGCGCGAATGGCAATTCCTGCTTGATCTAATATCGTTGATAAGTCGTGCGGATGGACTTCTCCAGCAGTGAAAGCAGCGAGTGCAGCTCTACCTTCGCCGTTACGATCGGGCTGTGGGCCATAAGTTTGGATTTGCGGAATTTGTCGCAATTGTTCAAATAAATAAGCTGTCAATTCTGCTTCGTAAGCGTGGATTTTATCCATGCCAATATTTGTGAGATAATCGACAGCAGCACCGAGCCCTATTGCTTCGGCGATCGCAGGTGTTCCGGCTTCAAATTTATGGGGTAAATCTGCATAAGTAGAATGGTCTAAAAACACATCGGCAATCATTTCGCCACCACCCATAAATGGAGGCATTGCCTTCAGTATTTCTCGCTTACCGTAGAGGAAACCGATACCAGTTGGCCCGCACATTTTGTGACCGGAAGCTACTAGCCAATCGCAATCGATCGCACGCACGTCGATCGGCATATGCGGAACGGCTTGGCAAGCATCAATTAATACTTTTGCTCCGTAGTGGTGAGCGATTTCGCTAATTTCTTTAACTGGATTAATGCACCCCAGCGTGTTGGAAACGTAAACGGTAGAAACCAGTTTTGTCTTATCGGAAACCAGTGTTTTGAATTGTTCCAAATCGAATTCTTGGTTTTGTGTCAGTTCCACAAACTTCAGCACTGCGCCTGTAGTTTTGGCTACAAGTTGCCAAGGAACTAAATTGCTGTGATGTTCCATCACCGAGAGAATCACTTCATCACCCGGTTGCAAACTTGTCAATCCCCAAGCATAAGCTACCAAATTAATTGCCTCGGAAGCATTGCGGGCGTAGATAATTTCTTGAGGTAAAGCTGCATTGACAAATTTGGCAATTTTTACCCGCGATCCTTCATAAGCATCTGTAGCTTTGGCGCTGAGAGTGTGGACGCCGCGATGTACGTTAGAATTGTACTGTTCGTAGTAATTTCGCAGTGCGTCGAGAACGGCGACGGGCTTTTGAGAAGTAGCGGCGTTGTCCAAGTAAACTAAAGGTTTACCGTTGACTTCTTGGTGTAAAATTGGGAAGTCAGCACGAACGCGATCGGCTAATGTTTTTTCTTGAGTGACAGTCATGGTGTTTGGTAATTGGTGACTGGTGAAGGTAATTGCAAATTTTATATTTCAGATTGCAGATTTAAAAATTAAATTTGCAATCTGAAATTTGCAATCTAAATTCCACTATTAAATCGCTCGACAAGCAACGCACTGAGAAAGCATTGTTTCCACGGAAGTCAGCGGAATTAGGTTAATAATTTCCGCCGCAAAAGCATCAACCAGCAAATTGTAGGCGCTGACTTTATCTAAACCGCGACTTTGCAGGTAGAAGATTTCCTCATCATCCAACTGACTCACCGTTGCGCCGTGCGTACATTTGACGTTATCGGCAATAATTTCCAGTTGGGGTTTTGTATCGACTCTCGCTTTTGGCGAAAGCAGCAAATTGCGGTTGAGTTGTCCCGCATCTGTCAGTTGCGCTGCTTTGGCGACAAAGACTCTACCATTGAATACAATATGAGAGCGATCGCTTGCGATATTCTTCTGCAACTGACGAGTCGTACTGTGGGGACAATTCAGAACTATCTCGCTGTGAGTATCCGCCAACTGTTCCCCAGAAATCATCGTCAAACCGTTGAGAGTGGTTTCGGTTTGTTCGCCAGTTTGGAATATTTCTAAATTATGGCGAGATATTTTCCCACCCATATTAATCGCATTGCAAGTATAGCGACTGTAACGCGCTTGGCTTACAGCAGTTTTGCCAATGTGAAAAGCTACCTTACTATCTCGCTGAATGCGACTGTGGTTAACTTGGGCATTTTCTTCAGCCCAAATTTCCGTTACCGTATTCACAAAGTAGGGATTAGCATTGTTTACACACCAGTCACTAATTGTCAAGTAATCTTCAACCAAAGTTACTTGACTGTTAGTTTCTGCTACCACCAAACAGCGCGGCTGAGAAATAATCGGCGATTCGCTTAGCGTAGAGATAAACAGTAGATGGATAGGCGTTTCCACGATTTGATTTCTCGCCACCCATACGACTGCTGCATCTGTAAATCCCGCCGTATTGAGGGCGGTGAAAACTTCAACTGCACCTTGTTGCTTGCCCAAATAATTTGGTAAACGCGAAAGATAATTTTCAGGTAATTGGGTTAAATTACCAACGAATAAACCACTTGGGATATTAGCAACTGAAGACAGTTGAGGCGCATAAACGCCATTGACAAAAACCAACCGACTGTCTGCTGCTTCCGAGAAAATCAGCGGTTTAATATCGGATAAAGGTAGAGATGGAATTGCACTCGTTTCCGGTAGCTGAAAATTCACCTGCAACAAAGGCGAAATATCGGTAAAGCGCCACGCCTCATCCCTTGTGGTAGGGAAAGTGTGTTCGAGGACAACAGATGATGCGCGATCGCGCAATTCCTCTATCTCCCTCCCCGCAGGCGAAGATAATTGGGGTGAGGTAGATTTATAAACCCGATCTAACAACTCCCCCAGATACGCATCCCTATTTGTAGAAGTTAAAACTTGACTACTCATCGCGCCGCCACCTCAGCTTCTTCTTCCCGCACCCAATCATAACCGCGTGCTTCCAATTCCAGCGCCAACTCCTTAGTTCCGCTAGTAATAATTCTGCCGCTTTCCATCACATGAACAAAATCCGGCACAATGTAATCAAGCAACCGCTGATAGTGAGTAATCATCAAAGTCGCATTATCGGGTTTTGCCAACTGGTTAACCCCATTCGCCACAATTTTCAGCGCGTCGATATCCAAACCAGAATCAGTTTCATCCAGAATTGCTAACTTCGGTTCCAGCAGCGCCATTTGCAGAATCTCATTCCGCTTTTTCTCACCACCAGAAAAACCTTCATTCACACTGCGACTCAAAAAAGCCGGATTCATCTTTACCACTTCCAGCTTTTCTTGAATTAATTCATCAAAATCAAACGCATCTAATTCCTCTAAACCCTGACTCTTGCGGCGGGAATTATAAGCAACGCGCAGAAAATCTAAATTACTCACACCCGGAATTTCTAACGGGTATTGAAAAGCCAAAAATACACCACCTCGCGCCCGTTCTTCCGGTTCCATTTCCAGAAGATTTTGTCCCTGAAAAATCACCTCACCGCCAGTCACCTCATAAGCGGGATGTCCAGCCAAAACCTTCGAGAACGTACTCTTCCCCGAACCATTTGGCCCCATAATGGCATGAACTTCTCCCGCCTTAATTTCCAAATTCACACCCTTCAGAATTTGATTCCCATCAACATTCGCCGTCAGATTGCGAACTGACAGAATCACCTCACTATTCTCAATAATCATTGTTGCTCTCTTCTTCCTTCGCGACCTTCGCGTCTTCGTGGTTCGTTATTGAATTTCACACATAAAGTAGGCAATGCCACCTTACAAAATATTTTGTGGATATTTTGTGGCACAGGCGTCTCGCCTGTGACTCAATTGCTAGCAGGCAAGATGCCTGCCCCACAAGAATTACCCTACACTTCCTTCCAATTTCAGACTCAACAATCTGTCAGCTTCCACAGCAAATTCCATCGGCAATTGATTGAAGACATCCTTACAGAAACCGCTAATCATCATCGAGATAGCATCTTCTTGGGAAATGCCTCGTTGCGAGAAGTAGAATAATTGGTCTTCCCCAATCTTGGAAGTAGATGCCTCATGCTCAACTTTACCGATGTTATTCTGCACTTGAATGTAAGGGAAAGTATTCGCTTGGGCATTATCGCCAATCAGCATTGAGTCGCACTGGGAATAATTTCTTGCACCTTCTGCTTTTGGGCCAATTTTCACTAAGCCGCGATAACTATTTTGGGAATTTCCAGCAGAAATACCTTTGGAAATAATCGTGCTGCGGGTGTTTTTGCCGACGTGGATCATCTTGGTTCCTGTATCGGCTTGCTGTTTGTGATTGGTTAGCGCTACCGAGTAGAATTCTCCCACAGAATTATCACCTACCAGCACGCAACTGGGATATTTCCAAGTAATAGCCGAACCAGTTTCTACCTGCGTCCAAGAAATCTTGGAATTGACTCCTTGGCACAGTCCCCGCTTGGTGACAAAGTTGTAGATACCGCCTTTGCCATTTTCATCGCCAGCGTACCAGTTTTGCACTGTGGAATATTTGATTTCGGCGTTATCTAAAGCGACTAATTCTACTACCGCTGCGTGCAATTGGTTGGTGTCAAACATGGGAGCGGTACAGCCTTCCAAATATGACACATAGCTACCTTCTTCTGCTATAATCAGCGTCCGCTCAAACTGCCCGGAGTCGCCTGTGTTGATGCGGAAGTAGGTGGACAATTCCATCGGACAGCGAGTGTTCTTGGGTATGTAAACGAAGGAACCATCGCTGAAGACGGCTGAGTTGAGGGCGGCGTAGTAATTATCTGCGATCGGCACTACGCTGCCAAGGTATTTCTGTACCAACTCTGGATATTCTTTCAAAGCTTCCGAGATGGAACAGAAGATCACCCCTTCCTTCGCTAGCTTTTCCTTGAAGGTAGTCGCGACGGAAACGCTATCGAAGATGGCGTCTACTGCTACGTTAGAAAGGCGCTTTTGCTCGGATAGGGGAATGCCCAACTTCTCAAAGGTTTCCAACAAGGCAGGGTCTACTTCCTCCAAGCTGTTGAGCTTTTTGGGCTTTTGCTTGGGAGCCGAGTAATAGATAATATCTTGATAATTAATTGGTGGATATTTTACTTGGGGCCAGGTTGGCTCAGCCATCTTCAGCCATTGCCGGTATGCTTTGAGGCGAAACTCCAGCATGAATTCTGGCTCGTTTTTCTTGGCTGAGATCAGACGAATGATATCCTCGTTAAGACCGCGAGGAATAACGTCTGCCTCGATATCGGTGACAAAGCCGTATTTGTAAGGCTGATTTACTAAGGTTTTGACGGTGGCACTCATGTTTATCGTGTTCTCTCGTGTTCTAAACAAATTTCTAAGGACGGCAGATGTGTGGGCTGCGATCGCGCTGGTCAGGTTGGGTGCCAACACTTGCCCCCAGGCATTACAATAGACTTAAACAACAAATTTGTTGCTCAACTCTATTTTAAAGTACATTAACAACAAATAAGTTGTCAAAGTCAAATTGAGATTCTTGACTTATCGCCAGCCACCATGACCACTACTCAGCAACCCTCCACTCCCTCTACTCCCTCTACTCCCTCTACTAAAGAAGACATCCTGCAACATTTGATGAAGCGGGGTCAAGCAACGGCGCAGGAGTTGGCCGATTCGCTGGACATCAGCCCGCAAGCCATTCGCCGCCATCTCAAGGATTTAGAAGCAGAAGAGCTGATCGAGTATCAATCGGTACAGGTGGGGATGGGGCGTCCCCAGCACGTCTATCGTTTGAGTCACAAGGGACGCGATCGCTTCCCCAACAGTCACGGTAGATTTGCAGTTGCTCTCCTAGATACAATGGCGGAAACCCTCGGTCACGAGCAGGTAGATCTAATACTACACAAACAATGGGAGCGCAAGGCACTGGAATATCGCGATCGCGTCGGTACGGGTTCCCTCCAAGAGCGCGTCCTCAAGTTAGCAGAACTACGTAAAGCCGAAGGCTATATGACCGACTGGTATCCTATAGAAACTGATGGTGCCAAAAATGGCAATTGCTTCCAATTCATGTTCATCGAGCATCATTGCGCCATTTCTGACGTTGCCGAATCTTTCCCCAGTGTTTGCAGCCACGAACTAGATATGTTTGTAGGTATTTTCCCCGATTGTACGGTCGAGCGTACCCACTGGCTCATTAATGGAGAACATCGCTGCGGTTATATGATCGCAAAAAAAACTAAAATTTAAAAAGTTATATGAACGCACCACAACAACCCGGAACTCAATTTTTAACTCTAGAAGAATCAGCCAAAGTTGATGCTGCTCTCTTAGCTTCTCACGAGAAGTTTTTAACCAGATTAACTATTTCATCTTTAAAGTTGTTGAAACATATCGCCCAAGAGTACGGCGTTACTGTTGAAGATTTGACAGCCGCACAAATCATCGCCTGGTTTGAAAAAGATGGGAAAATACGCCGAGAGCAAGGTAGCGAGGCAGCTTTTTTAAAGTGGTAAATTTTGATTAGCGTTTTTATTTGCCACGCGATCGCTCTCGCATTTCTACCAAAGCGAACCCGCCGATACAGTCAGATTTTGCATCGTAATTCCAAAAGCTTCATCGCGACAGAGAAATAACGCTAATGCGCCAATTTCTTGAGGCTGAATCATCCTCTTCTGGGGATTAGATTGTATTGTGGCACTAATGTAATCTTCTAAACTCTGGCCACTGCTTTCGGCCAGTTCTGCCATCCAGTTTTTCCCCAAATCGGTTTCAACCCAACCCGGACTGATTGCATTACAGGAAACGCCGTGAGGGGCACCTTCCAAGGCCACACAGCGGGTTAAAGCTACGACTGCCGCTTTGGAAGTACAATAGGCAGGATTCGTGGCAGAACCGACTGAGGCAGCAGTCGAGGCAATATTGATAATCCGACCCCATCGGCGCGAAATCATTCCCGGCAGACAAAGCTTGATGGTGCGATAGGCACCATTGAGGTTAATATCGATGACTTGATGCCATAGCTCGTCGGGATGTCCGCATATTGTCTGTTCTAGACCGATTCCCGCAGAATTGGCTAGGATATCTACTTTACCGAAGTTTTCTACTACAGCATCGTAAAAAGCTTGCACCGAGTCAGTAGATGTCACATCAAGGTCGATCGCCAGCGCCCTAACTCCCCGTGCTTCAATTTCCGCTTTGCACCGACTCGTGCTAGCAGTACGAGAGCCGATCGCCACATCAGCCCCACCTTCCGCAAAAGCGAGAGCCATAGCCCTGCCCATACCAGAAGCTCCGCCCGTTACCATAGCGACACGACCTGTCAGAAATTTTTCTTTACTCATCTAAAATTATGGGTAAAAACCCCGTCGCCCTACGACGGCTTTAATTTGGCAATATTTCGCTATATACTGAACATATAGCAAAATTAAGCAAATATATTCGCCACTCAGAAAAACCAACTCAGAAGACTTAGCAAGCAGGAGTTCAATGCTTACGAGTGCTTTGTGTCGCCTGAGCAAGAATCTTTTTAACGTGGCACTGTACGAATGTTGTTTAGATTAAATTGAAATTAGAAATGTAGATAAGAAGTTTGAAAGCAAGCGCAAGTTCCGCTGATGCGATCGCACTATAGGCAATGGACAATTAAAATTGCAGTGGATACCAGCGAGAGAAAACTACTGTGAGTCTAAAGCTATATTTCCTGCGCCACGGACAAACGGGATGCAGCCAGCAAAACTTTTTCTGCGGTTCGATAGACCCAGAATTAACGCCAGACGGCTATGAAATGGCAAAGGCTTTTGCAGCGTTCTACCGTTTTTTACCCTGGAAAGCTATCTACTCCAGTCCGATGGGACGTACCAAGGCGACGGCGCAACCTCTATGCGACGCGATCGAAATGGAAATGCAACTGCGGGATGGTTTGAAAGAAATCAACTATGGCAAGTGGGAAGGTTTACCGCCGGAAACAGTCGATCGCGAATACCACGACGACTACATTCGTTGGACAGCAGATCCCGCTTGGTATCCACCGACTGAAGGGGAACCTGCTGTTGCGATCGCGCACCGTTCCTTACAAGTAATCGAAGAAATCAAACAGCGCTACAACAACGGCAATGTTTTAATTGTCTCCCACAAAGCTACCATCCGCATTATCTTGTGCAGCCTCCTGGGAATTGACGTAGGGCGCTTCCGCTATCGCATCGGATGTCCCGTGGGATCGGTCAGTATCGTTGAATTTGGCTCTCAGGGGCCATTATTGCACGCACTGGCCGATCGCACCCATCTAGACGAGCGTTTGCGTAACTTACCCGGTACTTAGGGGCTAGGGACTAGGGGCTAGGGGCTAGGGAAGAAGGGGGAGTGGGAGAATAAATCTTTTCCCTTTTCCCTTTCCCATCTCCCTCTAACTCTTCTTTTTGACTTTTAACTTTTGACTTTTGACTTTTTCCCTCTTCCCTAGCCCCTAGCCCCTAGCCCCTAGCCCCTAGTCTCCCAGACAAATACCCAAACCTCGTGCAGTTTTGACGAGAGTACCGTTGAGATCTACAGCTCGGTATTGCGCGATCGCCTCTGCTATTGGCACATCGACAACTTGGCGGTTTTGCCAGCTTACCATGCGATCGTACTTACCCTCTGCGATCAGATCTACTGCCGCCACACCAAAAGCAGAAGCAGTCAATCGATCCAGCGGCGAAGGCGTTCCGCCTCTTTGGATGTGTCCCAAAACTGTGACTCGCGTTTCCGCATTGCTACAGGCACAGATTTTATCAGACAAATATTGCCCGATCCCACCCAATCGACATTGCCCCAAGCGATTGGTACTCATTACAGGTTCGCCTTCCTCAGTGCGAACAGCCTCCGACACCACTATCAAAGAGTAATTCTTACCCTGAGACTGGCGATCGTAAATTTTTTGGCACACATTGGCAATTTGATAGGGAATTTCTGGAATCAGGATCACATCCGCACCCCCAGCAATTCCCGCACTGATGGCGATGTGTCCCGCATCGCGCCCCATCACTTCCAGGATCATCACCCGACTGTGACTGGCAGCGGTAAAATGCAACCTATCCAGTGCTTCTGTGGCAATGTTGACCGCAGTATCAAAACCGATCGAATGCTCGGTACTTCCTAAGTCATTATCAATAGTTTTGGGTATAGCAACAAGATTGAGGTTGCCTTGCTGGGCCAATTTTCTTAAAATAGCCAAACTGCCGTCGCCACCAATACCGATGATGGCGTCCAAACCAAGCTGATGGTAACCGGCGATAATATCTTCCGAGCGATCGCGCACAGTTCCATCCGACATCGGGAAAGCAAATGGGTCTCCCTTGTTTGTCGTTCCCAATACCGTACCGCCCGCCGTGAGCAAATTATCAACCTTATCCAAATCAAGGGGTATAAATTGAGGCGGATCGCTCATCAATCCTTGCGTAGCTTGACGGATTCCCAAAACTTTCCAGTCGTAGGTACCTACAGCGCGACACACAACGGCGCGAATCACAGCATTCAAGCCAGCGCAGTCGCCTCCGCTGGTTAAAATTCCAATCCGTTTTTGTTCTCCCATATTATCTCTTCTAGATTCAGTCTTTAATTAGTCAAGCAGTAATTTGTAGAGAAGTGGCGATCGCTTAATTATTTTATTGGTATTTCCCCACCTACAAATCTTGACCTACTCATTGCCTCTTTGGGGTGATAATCTCAGGGTTGTCCGATTATATCTGAAGCTCAACTGCAAAAAGTATTCTATGATTCCCATCATTTCTACCATTCCTCTACTACAGCTTGCTTCTGGCGATCGCCTCCACCTCCAAGTATATCAATTCCTTGGCGCTCAACCGGGTAAAAAAGCATACCTTCAAGCCAATTTACATGGAGCGGAAATAGTTGGCAATGCTGTTATTCATCAGCTGATCGAGTTTTTGATGACACTCGATCGCACTGACATAGCTGGTGAAATTTTGCTTGTCCCTGTCTGCAATCCACTCAGCACCAACCAGCGTACCCACTATTTTTCCACAGGTCGATACAACATCTATGATGGCAAAGACTGGAACCGGATATTTTGGGATTATGAGAAAGAATGTCAAGATTTGGAAACATTTGCTCAATCTCAACTAAGCTTTGACGAAGCTACTATCAGGCAAAACTACCTCAACAGGATAAAGTTAAGTTTTGAAGAACAGTTAAAAAAGATCGACTCGCCTAGCAGCGTGCCTTATGACAAATTATATAGATATCATCTTCAATCATTGTGTTTAGATGCAGATTATGTGATTGACATACATAGTTCTAGCAATCAAGGTATCGATTACATTTACGGATTTAAAGGTAGAGAAGAAAGCGCCAAAGCTTTTCTACTAGATTATGAAATTTGGCTAAACCAATATGATGGGGATGCGTTTGATGAAGCTTTTCTCAAACCTTGGTTAGCCCTAGAAGATACTTTAGCAGAAATGGGAAAACCTATCAAATTCGATCTGGAATCTTGGACGCTAGAACTTGGTGGCGGAATGCAGATGAATCCTGAGTCAGTTGCCAAAGGAGTCTTGGGAATAAAAAATTACCTAGCCCAGAAAGGTATATTAAATATCGCTGGTTTTCCACTGCCTGAAACTGCATCGCATCAAATCGTATTTACTCGCAAAACTCAGCAAAAAAAATACTATTCCCCAGCAGGTGGCGTGATTCAAGAGAGAGTTGCTTTGGGCACTTCAGTAAAGGTGGGAGAAAGACTTTACCAAATTATCAGTTTTAACAAAAAGGGTGAATTACCGACTTTGATTGATGTCAATGCCGAAAAAGGTGGGATAATCTTCGATCTATCCACAAATCATTCAGTTAACCAATCAGAATATGTATTAACTGTGTTAGAAATGGATACTCACATAGAAACTCCAGTTCCCGAATAATTGCTCTTTCTCAACGCAAACCTTGTTCTCGCAATAGGTTATCTACCCACTCTCGATCTGCTGCTTTTAGGGGATGATAAGGTTCTTGACGGTAATCAATTGCTAAATCGAATCTGGCTTGATTGTACACTGCGATCGATAAATTTTGTAAATCGAGCGAAGGTTCTGTCTCTTGAGGTTGCAAAGGCACACTTAAGCAAGGAATTGCATCGCGGACGCTAAACGCATATAATTGAGCTTGCGGAAGTTGAGAGCCGCGACTAACTAAAATGCGATAGTCGCTACGCTGTCTGACTCCCAAAATCGGCATAGGTTTGCCGCCTCTAAGCAGATCGATTTCTACAAGGTTGGTGCGGCTACCTAACACCTGCTGGCGTTTGGTGTCGTAAGTGCTGCGCCCAACTCCTGCGGCTTTATTCTTGGGAGAAAGTACCTCAATGACGGTAATAACTCGATCGCTAGGCATTTCTCTAATTTCTAAATAGCTTTCTTCAACTGTTTCTGGTAGAGGAAGTTGAACTGGAATAGGTTCAATACGAGTGAGGAGGGTGACAGGAGAAGTGGGTGGAGTTGGAGTTGGCTGTTTGGAGACGATCGAGATATCGGGAATTCCCACTAAGTCAGAGGATGTGCTGAGATAAATTCGCTTTTCAACCGCCACTCGATAGTTAAGATTTAATTCCGGTTCGATCGCAATAGCAATCGCTACAATCAGGCGATTGTGAAATTCTGACCATAATTGGGGATTTTCTAGGTAGGGATTCATTCCCGGAAACGGGGAGGGCATTTGAATTACCTAATTTACTTAGTTGGTGTATTTATGCAAGCGAGATACCCGACTTCTTCAAGAAGTCGGGTATCTATGGCATACTCAAACCTTTCAAACAGCGCAATCTTTCTGCTTCTGTCAATCCTTTACATTGAATTAATACACCAAAACCGCCCAAACCCATTGGGTTCATCATTTGGTGTAAAGCATCGCGACGCTGCAAAACTTGCACAATTGCTTTACTATTCGTAGCGTTACTGGAAGAGAGAGAAGCGATGCGATCGCCCAATCCCAACGCCATCAAAAATAACGCTTGTTGAGTAAAACCAATCTTCTGCAAACCGCACAATTCACCCCATTTTTCCAAGGCGGTAAAATTCACATGGGCGGTGATATCTTGTTTGCCGATATTTATATAAGGATTGTCGTGATGTCGGTGCTGATAGTAACATTGTAGAGTGCCTTGATTGCGGGCTGGGTTATAATAGCGATCGCCAGGATAACCGTAGTCAATCGTCAGCAGATATCCGCGCTGTAGTTTATCTGCAATTGCAGTTAACCAATCCAAAGCGGCTAAGTTTACTTCGCTGCGATAACCGTCAGGATAAACAGGCGATGTTATGCCAATTCCTAATAATTCAAAATATCGATCTAATCTATCTGTAGAAGGTTCATCGGTAACTTCAATAAAATTAATGCCATCCTGAGTTATCACATAAATTTCTCGCAGTTGTCCTTTGTCGATCGCAAACTGATGTACCGGAAAAGCATCGACTAATTCATTAGAAAAACAACAACCGATAATCGAATTACTTGGTATTTCTGAAAGTTCGCACCAGCGCAGAGGAAAATCTTGCAATCGCTGTTGCTGTTCTTTTTTCAGTGCAGGCGATTTTTCAACAATCAGGTATTGTATAACATTGAAGAAATCGGGATATCGCCGTTGCAGATAAACCAAAACATCACCTGCTAAAATCCCTTGTCCCGCCCCCATTTCCACCAGCGTAAAAGGTGCTGGACATCCCATAATTTCCCACATATCGGCAAATTGTTCGGCTAGCAATTCGCCAAAATCCGCACCCATATGAGGAGAAGTAACAAAATCACCTTTTGCGCCAATATTAACTCGATCGCTCGCATAGTAGCCGTGCTGCGGGTGATACAGCACCAAATCCATGTATTCGGCAAACGTAATGCGTTGTTGAGAAGTTTGGGAAATGCGAAGTGCGATCGCCTCACATAATTCCCGACTGTAATTATCCATAATATTTCATATTTTAAGTTTTGGATTCTAGATTATGGAATGAATTCAATCCAAAATCCAAAATCTAAAATCCAAAATTACCTACCGATCGACCGATCCCATGATGATGTCGATACTGCCCAAAATAGCCACAATATCGGCAACCTTCATCCCTTTAAGGATGTGCGGAAAAACTTGCAGATTGTTGAAATCCGCCGGACGAATTTTCCAACGCCAAGGGAACACATTATCATCGCCAATCAAATAAATTCCCAACTCGCCTTTACCGCTTTCCACACGAGCGTAAATTTCGCCCTTGGGAATCTTGAAAGTAGGGGCAATCTTCTTAGCGATGTACTGGTAATCAAAACCGCCCCACTCAGATTTTGGCCCTTCTGCCAACCGCTTGGCTTCCAAATTCTCGTATGGCCCACCAGGCAATCCCTTAATCGCTTGGCGAATAATCTTCACCGACTCGCGCATTTCGCGAATCCGCACCAAATAACGGGCGAAACAATCACCGGCAGTTTCCCACTGCACTTCCCAGTCGAAATCGTCGTAGCACTCGTAGTGGTCAACTTTCCGCAAATCCCACTTCACCCCAGAAGCGCGTAGCATTGGGCCAGAAAGCGCCCAGTTAATCGCTTCTTCGCGACTAATCGTGCCGATACCCTCCGTCCGCCGCCGGAAAATCGGATTATCCGTGATCAAGCGTTCGTACTCGTCAACTTTGGGCACCATATAATCGCAGAAGTCTTCGCACTTGTCAACCCAACCGTAGGGCAAATCTGCGGCGACTCCGCCGATGCGGAAGTAGTTATTGTTCACCAAGCGATAACCTGTAGCAGCTTCCCACAGGTCGTAAATCATTTCCCGTTCCCGGAAGATGTAGAAAAACGGAGTTTGAGCGCCAACGTCAGCCAAAAATGGGCCAAGCCACAGCAAGTGATTGGCAATCCGATTCAGTTCCAGCATAATGACGCGGATATAGCTAGCGCGTTTGGGAACTGGGATATCGGCTAACTTTTCCGGTGCGTTGACGGTGACAGCTTCGTTGAACATCCCTGCTGCGTAGTCCCACCGACTCACGTAGGGAACGTACATGACATTGGTGCGGTTCTCGGCAATTTTTTCCATGCCGCGATGCAGGTAGCCAATGACTGGCTCGCAATCTATCACATCTTCACCGTCTAGGGTGACAATTAACCGCAGTACTCCGTGCATGGAGGGATGGTGAGGCCCCATGTTGAGTACCATCGGTTCGGTTCTGGTTTCAATTCTTGCCATAGAACAGCAATTTTAATTTTTGTTGCGTTCCTACAATTATATTGGTTTGAGCGTTTGCCATTACGTTAAGACAGACATGAGTATGGATAGCAAATTTCTTGGCTAATCATCAGCTATCGTAGGCATTTAGTTAAATGACAGAAGAACAATTCGACGCCCTCATCCAAAGTTTGCAGAAATACGCTCGTCAAAACCCGACTAACTACAAGTTTCGGGTCGGTTTGTTGGCTGCACTTGGGTACGGCTACATTTTCTTTGTCTTTGTATTGCTGTGCGGGATATTTTGGATCGCGACAAAAACGCTGGTGTTCAGTATTGTAATCGCAGTTGGGATGGCGCGATCGCTCAGCTTGAGTTTCCCCAAACCCAAAGGCGTGGAAATCGCCCGCAGCGAACTGCCCCAACTATTTGCCGTCATCGACGAACTGACAACCGCGCTACAGGCTCCCCAATTTCACCATATCATTTTGGATAACCAACTCAACGCGGGTGTTCTGCAAGTACCCCGTTTCGGCTTTTTCGGTTGGTATCGCAATTATTTGTTTTTGGGACTTCCATTAATGCAGTCCCTTTCCCCAGCAGAGTTTCGCGCCGTTGTTGCCCACGAATTGGGACATTTATCTGGCAATCACAGTCGTTTTGCCGGTTGGATATATCGACTTCGCAATATTTGGTATCAATTCGGAGAAGGATTGCAGGCAAATGGGCAAGGCGGATCTATATTATTTGGTGGTTTTTTTAAATGGTATGCGCCTTTTTTCCGCGCTTATTCGTTTGTCTTGGCACGCGCTCATGAATACGAAGCCGATCGCTGTGCCGCAGAACTGGCTGGAACCCATAACGCTGCCCAAGCACTAATTAATCTTGACATAAAAGACGATTACTTGAGAAAGTATTTTTGGCAAAATATTTTCAAACAAGCGATCGATCTCTCGACACCTCCCGACACCACGATTACCAACTTAGTGCAGCAGTTACGAAATGATGTATCTTCAGAAGATGCAGCTGTTTGGTTAGATCTCGCCCTAGCGCAAAAAACCAACAACGAAGATACCCATCCTTGTTTGTTCGATCGCCTTTCTGCATTTGGTTATCTTCCCAAAGGATATCAGTTACCTTTACCAGCATCTGTGGAGAAAACTGCCGCCGAAGATTTCCTGAGAGAAGCGTTGCCAAATTATATCGCTCGCTTAGATAGGGAATGGCAAAATGAAATATCGCCAATTTGGAAACAGCTACACGAAAAGGCGCAACTGCGATCGCAAAATCTACAAAATTTAGAAAATTTGGCTCAAAATCAATCCCTAACTATCGAACAAAAAAGGAAACGCGCTCAACTAACTGCTGAATTTAAAGGAAACGCAGCTGCTATACCCCTCTACCGAGAAGTTCTCACCCAACAACCCCAGCATTCGATCGCTAATTTCGAGTTAGGACAGATATTAATAGAAGAGAAAGATCCTGTCGGTATCCGTCATATGGAAATTGCGATCGCACAAGACCCCGAACTTTTAATCCCAGGTAGTCGCCTAATTTTCGGTTTCTTAAAACGGCAAGGCAAAAACGCAGAAGCCAAAATTTATCTGGAACAAATCGAGCAAAATTATTACACTTGGCGACAAGCAGCAACAGAACGAAAAGAAGTCAGCTATCGCGATAACTTTGCTCACCACAATTTGCCAGACGCCGAAGCGATCCAACTCGCTCAACAGTTATCCACTTACCCTCAAATTAAAGAAGCATTTTTGGTACAAAAACTCGTGACTCACTTGCCAGAAAAACCATTTTATGTATTGGGAATTATCCGTCGCTACGTCAGCGTCAAAGTGGCTGACTACAAAAGCGATCCCGAACTGATCGACTTAGTGCAAAGCGAACTCAATTTTTCCGGTGATGTTTTCGCGATCGTTCTCAACGAATACAATAGAAAACTAGCCCAAGTTCTTGGTAAAATAAAGGGTGCGTCTATTTATCGTCGCTAAATTTAACACGAAAAAACTTAACGGGCTAGGAAACAGGGAAAAGTCAAAAGTCAAAAGTCAATCATGAATAGGGAGAGTGAGAGACGAAGATGGAAACAGGAAAAATATTAATTCTCCCACTCCCCCACTCCCCCACTCTCCCCCTCCCCCCTCTTTCCCTAGCCCCTAACCCCTAGCCCCTAGTCCCTTATAATGATGGATGCGATCGACAATTATTTAGAAAATGAGACAGACACTTTCCCATTTGTACACATTCCCGTACTGGCGCGAGAATTAATTGATGGGTTGGCAATTCGTCCCGGCGGACATTACCTAGATGCTACCGCAGGAGGCGGCGGACATAGCCGTTTAATCCTAGAAACTGCACCCGATACAAAGGTACAGGCGATCGATCGCGATGAAGATGCGATTTCCGCTGCTCAAAACAACCTCGCCGAGTATCACCAACGCATCCAATTTTGGCACGGCAACTTTGCCGAATACAAACCAAAAAATATTCAATTTGATGGTATAATCGCAGACTTAGGTGTTAGTTCTTTCCATCTCGATACAGGTTCGCGAGGTTTTAGTTTTCGTCACGAAGCTGAATTGGATATGCGAATGGATCGGCGACAATCCCTCACAGCAGAAGAAATAATCAACCATTGGGAAGAAGCCGAACTAGCAGATATTTTCTATAAATATGGAGAAGAGAGACTATCGCGGCGAATTGCCAGAGCAATAGTACAGCAGCGTCCGTTTCAAACTACAACTGAACTAGCAGATGCGATCGCACGCAACGTTCCTCGACAATATCGCTACGGCAGAATTAATCCAGCTACCCGCGTGTTTCAAGCGCTGCGAATTGTTGTCAATGAAGAGTTAAAATCTTTGGAAACTTTCCTAAATTTAGCACCCAACTGGTTAAAGCCTGGTGGCAGAATTGCCATTATCAGCTTTCACAGTTTAGAAGATCGCATCGTTAAGCATACCCTACGCGAATCACCGCTATTGCGAGTGCTAACAAAAAAACCAATCATCCCACAAGAAGATGAGATCGAACAAAATGCGCGATCGCGTTCTGCCAAACTTAGAATAGCAGAAAAACTTTGAAAAAGTCAAAAGTCAAAAATTGGATCTGGTGATACAACAGCGAGTATTTTTGCTTCATCCAAAAGTCTGGTAAACTCAAACGCGAGTCTCGAATCATGTTCTGTATTTTGACTTTTGACTTTTGACTTTTGACTTTTGACTTCCCTATCTCAACAACCTTCTAGTTTTCTTAACATGGTTTCGATTGGGAGATAAAGGTAACTCGCGAGGAATTTCGACTCGAAAAATAGAACCTTCGCCGAGCTTACTTTTAACAGTAACAGTTCCCTTCATTAAATGCACCAAAGATCTGATAATAGCCAGACCTAAACCCGTACCGTAGTGTAACTTTGTGGTACTTTGATCCAACTGGCGGAATTCTTCAAAAATTTGTTCTAAATTTTCCTCAGCAATGCCAATTCCCGTATCGGTGACAGTTAAAGCCAATCGATCGCCACCTACTTCCGACGCCTCTATCTTAACCCTACCGACATTGGTAAACTTAATAGCATTCGAGAGCAAATTGATCAAAACCTGGCGCAAACGCGCACTATCGTTAACGATGAGCGGATTACTCAGATTAGTAAAAACCTGATATTCTAATTGCTTATCTTCTGCGAGCGATCGCAGTTCTTCAGCTGTCGCTGTCACTAGATTCGCCAGATTTATCTGTTCCCGTTCCAATTCCATGCGACCCGCCTCTATTTTAGAGAGGTCGAGGATATCATCGATCAGCGTCAATAGCTGTTTGCCATTATTAAGAATACGCTCCACCATATTTTCTTGGCCAGAAGCCAGAGATTGTCCTGCATCCTGCTTAGAAAATTCGGTTTCTGTAGTTGCCTCCTGGGGCGACTTAGATCCGGGTGCAAACCAATCGACCTCACTTTTTCTGGATGTTTCGACAACAGTATCATTGCGAGCTCGCATCGCCGATCGCAATATCAATTGGGAAAAACCGATAATCGCATTCAAGGGAGTACGCAGCTCGTGAGACACACTCGCCAAAAACTGCGATTTCAATCGAGCTGCTTCCAAAAGTTGCAAATTTTGCAGCTGAATTTGCTGACGTTGATTTTCTAATTCGCGGTTTTGATTGGCGAGGAGTTGGTTTTGCTGGGCCAAGCGATCCTCTCGTTCCTCCAGCGCCTTGATCAATCGGGCATTATTAATAGCGATCGCCGCCTGTTCCCCCACCGCCACCAGCAAATGCCGATCTTCCGCATCGAAAGCATAGGGATCTTGCCAATTACCGATCGCCAGTATTCCCAACCGTCCCGCTTCCGCCGACTCGATCGCCACAGCACACACCGAAGCGGGGATTGAGGAAGGAAGTAAGGGAGAGGGAGAAGAGAAAGAGGAAGAATTTTGGATTTTGGATTTTGGATTTTGGATTGAATTTCCCTCTCCCTCTTCCCTCTCCCCTTGCGAATTGCCGCTTACTTCTACGGGAGAGAATTGAAACTCGCCATTGGAAACAGCCTTTGTCAACCAACCATCTGCATCATCCAAGGCATCTTCCAGCTGCAAATTTTCCACACCCATCCCAGCTGCTACCGTTAACAGCAAGCGATCGCACTGGGCATTATGCAGCACAATAAAGCAAAACTGCGCCCCACAGATAGCATCGCAAACCGACTGAACCATCACCTGCAAAAGGTCTGGTAAATTGCCAAGACGTTGGTTGAGCAAATTAGTCAACCGTTGAAGCGTCCGCAGTTGTTGCTGCTGTTCTCCCAAAATGACGATCGCCTTGCGGAGATTCTGTGTCGCCTCTTGCGATTCTCTATATAGCCGCGCATTATCAACTGCCAGCGCGGCGCGACGGGCCAAATCCTCCGCCAACTTCAAATCGGCTTGAGTATATTGACGACTCGACTCAGATATCCCAAAAGTAATAACCCCTAACGTCCGCCCGCGAGCTACCAACGGCACGCACATAATAGACTTGGGAGCCAGCTGGCATAAAATCGTCAGTTGCTTTTCATCAAGAACATCGGCAAATAGCTTTTCATCATTTATTTCCGGGTACAATTGCGACTGCCCGGTTTGCAAAACCTTCCCCACAATAGTAGTTACTTCCTTGAGCGACTTAAAAATATTGCCGTCCAAAGAACCGAATAACGAAGCATTCAGATTCACTGAGTAACTCGTCTGCAATCCCTGCAAAGAAGCCATTTTAGATTGGTCTATATGAGACAAAGCCACCCGATGCAGAGTAGGAGAAACCTGCATCGACGCTGCTGTCATATTTTCCCCAGATCCGGTATTAAGCGCCGCCACATTTAAAGCTGTGCCTAATACTCCTGCATCTAGGACATCAATAACGCACCAATCGGCAATTTGAGGCACAGCGAGCTCCGCCAAATTTGACCACGTAACATCGCACTCCAAAGAAAGAGAGAGAATAGTACTCGCATCAGCCAGAAAGCGTTGTGAGTCTTCAGCCCGCTTGCGATCGGTAATATCGCGGGCCACGCTCAACACATATTCTGGGGAACCGTCTTGGGCTAATTCTGGAACAAGACGCGCTTGATAGTATCTCGTCTGACCGTGGGGTGCTGGGTAATCAAATTCAATTACCTGTTGTAGACCGGTTGCGAACGCATCGCGCAAACCCTTTTGCCACTTCAGTTTCATTTCCCCTGGCAATTCCAACTCCCAGAGAGTCTTGCCAATGATACTTTGAGGCATTGTACCGGTTGCTCTTTCCAAAGCGGGACTGACGTAGATTAAACGACTTTGTTTGTCATACCGAGCGATAATGTCCGGCGCATTTTCCACCAAAGCTTTGAATTCTTGTTCGCGACGGTATAAAGCCTCCTCCGCTTGCTTACGTTCGACCGCAAAAGCAACGTTGCTGGCGATCGTTTGTGCTAGTTGAATTTCCTGTCCGGTAAACTCATGCGGCACGTTGTAGTAAAGCATGAATTTACCGATCAGCTTTTCTTGAGCTATTAGAGGAATAAATGCTAGAGAACGAATCCCTTCATTAAGAATTGTAGATTTTAGATTTGAGATTTCCGATTTCACTTTTTCCCTGAAATCAGCAATTTCAAATCTAAAATCTGCAATGGTTGATGTTTCCACATCGGCAATGCAAATCGGCTGCGGATTATTGGTTTCCGAAGTCCACGGCGAATGTCCTTCTACACTGCGCCGATACTCTTCCGAAAGTTTGCACCAAGCTTTAAAACGCATCACTCCATCTGCATCGAACAGAAGTACAGAAGTGCGATCGGCTTTCAGGGCGCGTTGTAAACCTTTTAAGGCTACTTGATAGAGTTCTTCCAATCCCGCCGCACGACTGACCGCTTCCGTAATTTGGTAAATAGTTTCCAGTTCCTCAAAGCGGCGGCGTAACTGTTCCTCGGCTAGCTTCGTCAAAGTGATATCGTTAATAATACCTGCCATCCGTATCGGTCTGCCTTGCCGATCGCGTTGTGCTTTCCCTCGCGTCATGCAGTAGCGATATTCCCCGGAAAAATGGCGCAGGCGAAATTCCAGATCGAATTCAGCGTTGTAACAAAGATGACGGACGAGCGCTGCTTTTACTTTCCCTCTATCTTCCGGATGAATCAGTTCCGAGAATGACTCCCAAGTGCTAGCAACATCTTCACTTTCTCCGCCCAATTCAGAACCAGATAAACCGATAATTTCAACTAGGCGATCGTTCCAATAAATTTCGTTTTTATTAATATCCCAATCCCAAATAGCCTCGGAAGAACCTTCCAATACTAAACGATAACGTTCTTCGCTGATTTTGAGCTTCTGTTCGATTAGTTCTGCATCTCTTTCCACTCGATAGATGCGAATCGCATTGCGTAAGCTTCTCGATAGAGATTCGGCAGAAAGTTTTGCCTTGGCAAGATAATCAGATGCTCCTGCTTTCATCATTTCCACAGCAATTTGCTCATCTCCCTGACCGGTCAAAACCACTATGGGCATCTTGAAACCGGCAGAACGCAATTGCGTCAGCAGTGTCAATCCGTCTATATCTGGTAAGCGATAATCTAGAAAAACGCAATCAAAACCGATCTGCTTTAAAACTGCGATCGCATCAGTACAGTTATCCGCTTCTCGAACTTCGATCTCTTCACCGCTAGCCTTGAGCGCTCGGCGAACCGCCATCCGATCCACCAGATCGTCATCGACTACAAGTATTTTCAATTTCTCTGACATATCTTATCCTTTGTTAAAATCATTAGTCATTTGTCACTTTCTAATTGCTAATTGCTAATTTTTAATTAACCATTAGCCATTAGCTATTAGCTATTAGATATTGACTAATAACTAATGACTAACTAAGGCATTTCGTTCAGCGTCCAATACTTGTTAACCGCTGCCATAACCTCCACAAATTTAGAGAAAGTAACGGGTTTAACAATATACCCCGCTACATTCAGCCTATAAGCATCTACTTTATCTTTTGCCTCATTGGAAGTCGTCAGCACTATGACAGGGATTTTACCCAATTCCGAGTCGGCCCGTAATTCTCGCAAAAATTCAATCCCTCCCATTTTGGGCATATTCAAATCGAGTAATATCAGTCGCCGCGTCGGAGGTACGATCGCTGGTTTGTCATTATCCCGCAACATTGCCAGCGCTTCCAACCCGTTGGCCGCTACGTAGAGTCTGTTCGTGATGTTATTTTTCTGTAATGCTCGTTGTACTGTCATTACATCCACATCATCATCATCCACGAGTAAAAGGTTGGTCACTTTTTCCTCCATCTCTCACCACTCCACTTCACCGCCAACTAAAAAGAAAAAAAGGGTTAGGGAAAGTCACTCAGTCAAAAAATCCTCCTCTTCCCTCTTCCGTCTTCCCTCTCCCCTTTTCCCTCTTCCCTAGCCCCTAATCCCTAACCCCTAGCCCCTAGATTTTGGCCAAGTAAAGCGAAACGTAGCTCCCATACCTTGCCGAGATTCTAACGAAATCCTCCCCCCTTTATCTTCTACGATTTTCTTGACTAGAGATAACCCAATCCCTGTACTTTCAACTCGATCGCGGGGAACCAAAGTTTGAAAAATAACAAACACCTTCTCATGGTATTGGGGAGCAATACCTGGGCCGTCATCTCGAACGGCAAACTCGTATAAATCCTCTTGACAAAGTACCGAAATTTGTATATGTCCATCTGGCCGATCGTGATGCGCGATCGCATTACCGATCAGATTGGCAAATACCTGTTCCAGAAGCAAACGCTCAGTCTTCAGGATGGGCATTCCCGGCTCTACGGTAATCGTAAACCTGGTCGGGGGTGCCAGAGATTCGATGATGTTTTGCAGCAAAATGCTCACATCCACAACTTCCTCAGCCGTTTTAACCCTTCCCACGCGAGAATACTCCAGAATTCCTTCAATTAAAGCTTCCATCCGGTGAACGCGCCCACGCAGCAGGTTCATTTGATGTCTGGTTTCGTCTGTTAGCCGATCTTGCAAATCTTCTTCTAACCATTGAGACAGGTTTGCGATCGCCCGCAAAGGAGCTTTCAAATCGTGAGAGACTATATAACCAAATTGGTCGAGTTCCCGATTGCGCTTTTCCAAATCTGCGTTAGTTTTAGCCAGGACAGAACTTAACCGACTCAGTTCCTCAGCTCGATCGCGCATAGCATCTTCTGCTGATTTTCGCTCCGTAATATCCATACAAGACCCGATATAACCAGCAAAACTACCTTCTGGCATAAATCTTGGCCTTCCCGTATCCAAAATCCACCGATATTTGTTTGACTTGTGGCGGAGACGGTATTCCATCTCAAAAGGCTCACGGACATGAAAAGCTTTTGTGTAGGTATCTAAGCAGCGCTCAAGATCCTCTGGATGGACGCCCCCTATCCAACCGTTGCCTACTTCTTCCTCTAGGCTTTTGCCAACAAAAGTAAGCCAAGCTTGATTGAAAAAGGTACGCAGACCATCTGTTCCCGACACCCACAACAGCACCGCAGCACAATCCGCCATCGTGCGGAACCTTTCCTCGCTCTCCCGCAAAGCCGCCTGCGCTGACTGGGACTCCCGGTAGAGGCGAGCGTTGTCTACAGCTAAAGCAGCGCGACAAGCAAGATCCTCTGCCAACGCTAAGTCAGAAGTGTTGTAGTGACGACCCGACTCAATACCGGAATTCGATACAGTCGAAACGAAAGTAATTGCCCCCAGCGTCCGCCCACGAGCGATCATCGGCACTACCATCGCTGACTTAAAACCGATTTCTCGTATGATAGCCAAATGTTCCGCATCGCGAGCAACAGCAACTAGCAAAGAATCGCGTACTTCCGGATACAGCTCGGATTTACCCGATCGCAACACATTCGGAACACCATACTCAGAGTTGGGATCGTGCGGGTAGCGCTTCTGCAACTCTTGCGCCCACTCTACCTTTGACGGGTCTATGTGGGCTACTGCCAACCGCCGGATCTTGCCGAATACTGACCTAACATTCCCCTCTGCCCCTGAGTTTTGGCTCTCCTCACCGTAGATGGAGAGGGGTTGGGGGTGGGGTTCCCCTCTGCCTTCTTCCTCTAATACATCAATGGCGCACCAGTCAGCAACGGTTGGCACTGCCAGATGTACTACGCGCTCAAGTATAGTTTGATAATCAAGGGAACTGGCTAATTCCTTGCTTGCTTGGGAGAGAAAACGCTCGGTTTGTTCCGTTTGCTTCTGAGATTCTATATCGGTAGCCGTACCTACCCACAGGACAAGTTCGCCTTGTTGGTTTCGGATCGGCATAGCCCTGCCCAAGTGCCAACGATAGGTGCCGTCCGATCGTCTGAAGCGATACTCCATTTCGCAGGGATAGCCTGTCTCTAGCGCTTTTCTCCAATCCGCCAAACACTTTTGGCGATCGTCTGGATGTACGACTGACTGCCACTTCCAGTCTTTAGTCTCCTCAATGCTTTTTCCTGTATAATCAAGCCACCGCTGATTGAAGTAATCCACGTCACCATTGCAGTGGGCTGTCCAAACTATCAGCGGCATAGCATCGGCTAGGTTGCGATCGGGTTCTTCTCCCAATCGCAATGTTAATTGTTCTTCCATCTGCTCATTCCTCCTTGTGCTTGCTGGCGATCGTATAGAAAACGCGCTCTCATTCTTAGGGAAAACCTGCTCAAAAAAGCCTGCGCCTTACTTAAAATGGATCGGTATATACCCTGAATTTTGGTGGCGGCGTGGGTAGTCTTTATACAAATGAGCAACTATTTGCTGTCAAAGAAGCTGCCCACATCGGCGAAGCTGGGCAATTTTGAGTAACTTTGATGAAGCCCAACCGTCGAAGGCTGAGAACGTCTCCTTTCCCGGCTGGTGGGACGACAATATTTTTACACCGCTCCCTCAGCCAACTGCGATCGGAAAAGTGTTAGCCTTTTCCCAAAGCCAACAGTTTTCAAATCTAGATCGACGCTTGCGGCGGAATGGATTTGAGGGTGACGAACTTGCAGTCCCCAACAAACGATATCGCACGTTTTCTCCAACTTCCTCGGTGGTGTTGAGTAAAGCAACAGCAACGAGATGTCAAGGACAATTGCGATAAAAAATCTCCAAACCTTACTTAGCTGGTAGGGCGGCTTAAAAATATTGCCGCCCCACGAACCGGATCGTGATTATGCTTGGAGCTAACCCGCTATACTCATACCAGTGGCATTTGAGATCGGTGGTTGATAGGGCATCTGCAATCTGTCCGCGTAAGGGCAATTCTAAGCATCAGACTGTAATGCAGAGTTCTCGACGAGTGCGAGTAACCAAACGCATTCAATCGCTGGTTGACTAAATGACTTTTAACCAGGAGCCTATTGACAGCCTTACGCAAAGGAGGGCAACTTTTAGATTGTGTCTGGTTGGGAAGGTAACGCATCATTTAAAATCCTATTCATTACACCCAAACCACGATTGGTTTGGCAGCAGCATAGCTATTGCCTGCCGACAATGGCTTAGGATGGGAAAAACGATCTTTATAGTTTGAATCTATCGAGATGTAAAAAATCCCTTCCCCTACCGATAGGTGTAGTTTACCTGAACCCCTGGAAACATTTGTTGTTGGTTAGTTTTGGTTAAAGTGAGAAAATTTAGAAAACGGGAACGTTGACAATGAAAGAAATTCGCGTTGCCCTCATTGAAGATCATGACCTCACTCGCGTGGGGATAAGGACAGCTCTACAACAGCAAAAAGAAATTGAGGTTGTGGGCGAAGCCGCCAATGGCAATGAGGGATTAAAGGTACTGCAAGAAAAAAAACCAGATATTGCGATCGTTGACATCGGTCTGCCCGATATAGACGGTATTGAGTTAACCAGACAGATAAAAGCATCGATCGCAGAAGACCAAGAAGCCCCAAAAGTGTTGATTCTGACACTACAAGACAACCAAGAAGCCGTACTCGCAGCTTTCGCAGCAGGGGCGGACTCCTATTAGACATCTCCAAAAATTGCCAAAGCCTTTATAATATTGGTTTTTGACTGCCTGCCCCCTAAAGGGCAGGCAGTCAAAAACCAACGGTTACATAG